>NZ_JALJRL010000010.1:0-266255 GCF_024519675.1 Mesorhizobium sp. Mes31
ACAAACAACCTGATTTGGGAATCCTACGATTCTCTCAAAACAGGAAACGCTCTAGGCGAGGAGGGCTTGGTGGGTGCTTTCACCTTGTCGGACGTGATAGGAATGCGCGCCGAGGTGATTGGCCGCTTGCGGGTCTATCATGATCGCGAAGGCATCCTTACCAGCATGCGCGCGACCATTGAAAAAGATCACCGTTTCTCATTTTCATTCTTGCGGCGCATTGCCCGCGTGTCCCTCCATTCGTAGAGCGAATAGACGATCGGGATAAACCACGGCCTCCCCCGGTAGAAGGGCACTGCCTTGGGCCCTGGATCGAAGTCGAAAGCCGATCGGGCCTTCTCTGTCTCGCCAAGAAGTTTGAAAGCAGCCTTCTTGCCGAGCCAGCGCGCCCAAACCACGCCTGAGCCGCAGAAGCTGGTGGCGTAAACGGTGTCTCCCACAGTAAACATGCGTGGAACCATGTCACGGTTCATTGCGACCTGGCCGAACCAGCTATGCGTAAGACCAATACCCGCGAGTTCGGGGAATATGCGGCCAAGTTCGGAGCGCAGGTGTGTGGTGGGGGCAAGCGGGTCACCTTCTGTCGTGCCGTCGCGCCCGCCAAAGAGAATGCGCGAGCCGTCTGGCGATGGACGGTAGTAGTAGCTGAGTTGCCTCGTGTCGCCGTACATCATCCGCTTCGGCATCAGGCGTTCCATGGCACCGTCACCCAGGGGCTCCGTGGCGACGATGCGGCTGCGCACCGGTACGAGTCGACGGCGAAGCCAGGGATCGAAGCCGTCAGTATATGCGTTGGTGCATACCAGCATCTTCTTCGCAAACACCTCGCCGCGCGATGTGGCCACGCGTACCCCACCAACCTCAGCACTCGTCCCCAGAACCGCGGTGTTCTCATGCATGACCGCATCTGTCGCCTGGGCGACCCGCAGTATGCCGGAAAGCAGCTTGGCGGGGTGAAGCCCACCAATATCCATGCGCACGAAGCCACCAGCGTAGAAGTCGGTTCCGACGTATTGCGATACGTCCGCGCGTGCCACTGAATATGCTTCAATCCCGAGGAAACGTTGCAATAGTTCGGCGTAGCGGCTCAATTCATCACATTCGTGCTGATTTATCGCTCCATCGAAAAGGCCAGATAGGAAAAAGTCACACTCCACCTTTTCCTCTTCAAGAAAAGTCCAAAGATCCTCTCGAGCGGCCTTTCCCTCCATCAAGATGCCGTTGGCGCGAGCTTCTCCAAATCTCCGGATCAATTGTTTGCGGCTCGGCCTTATACTACCGCTCGCCATGCCGCCGTTTCGACTTGATGCGGCCTGTCCTATAGGTAGCCGGTCGAAAAGCTGAACGCTGCGCCCGGCCCTCGCAAGCTCGATGGCTGCGGACAGGCCCGCATAGCCGCCCCCGACGATGGCGACGTCGCATCGAGGGACCACCGGCCGCACCGGCAAGGGAGCAAAAGAGCAGTCGTCCCACCAGTACGGCATGGATTTGAAAGGGCGTGCGGAAGCTTCGGTACTCATTGTGTGCCTGTGGGTGAGTAAGTTCAGACGTAGTTCCGCTCAATCGCGCGAGACCCAGAGCTTTCGGGTAGTCTCGATCACCTTCCAGACCCCCGTGAATCCGGGGTGCATGACGAAGGCATCTCCTGCTGTAATTTGGCGCGGCTCAAACCCATCCTCGATGAGTTCCGAAACCCCCGAAAGGATGTAGCAGAATTCGAAGGTTCCGCCTTTTATGGAACGATAGGCGCCAGGCGTGACCTCCCATACGCCGGCCTGCACCTGTCCATCGGCGGTTTGCGCGATATCCCAAGTCAGAAAACGCGGATCGCCTTCCACACGTCGTTCCGGCAGCGGTTCGCCTCTCCTAGGTTCGGGGAGATTGTCATGGTCGACGAAGGTAAGCTTTGACATGGAGGACCTTTCAGCGTGCGGAGCGCGTCTCGAAAGACAAGCGCCTTTCGATGACATTTAGAGCAGTCAGACAGACGACGTTGATCACGAGATAAAAGACGGCGGTGATGACGAAGATTTCCATGATAGCGAATGTCTCGCTCATCAGCCGCTTGGCATAGCCGGTGATTTCAAGGACCGTTATGGTGGAAGCAAGACTAGATTCCTTGACGATAACGGCGACCTCAGTGCTGTAGGAAGGCAAGGCCTGCCGCAGCGCCAGGGGGAATTTTATACGCTGGAAGATCACCCACGGAGACATGCCGCAAGCCTCCGCCGCTTCGATGAGCCCACGCGGCAGCGAGAGGAGAGCAGTGCGGAAAATTTCCGCCGTATAGGCACCCGTGTTGAGAATGACGGCGAGGATGGCAGCATGCAGACTGTCGCCGATCAGCCACCAGAGTATCGCGTTATGGCGTATGAAACCTATCTGAGCGAGGCCGTAATAAATAACGAATATCTGCACGAGCATCGGGGTGCCCCTGAAAACCGCGCAATAGAAATCGGCGCATCTCCGGATCATGCTGACTTGAGACGTGCGGGCTGTTGCCAACAGAATGCCGAACGGCAATCCAATGCCGATCCCGAAAATTGCAATCAGCAGGGTTGTCTTGGCGCCAACGAGGAGAAATGGAACCGCATAGGTGATGATGCCGAGATCCATTTTACCCTCTAGCGAAGCCGCGATTGAAGTATTTTTCGGCGCGGTTGAACAGAACTTGGCTCACCGCGGTCATGGCAAAAAACATTGCGGCCGCAAGGCAATAGAACAGAAGTGGCGAACGGGTGATGCCGGCGGCGACCGCTGCTGTGCGCATCAGCTCCTGCATGCCGACGACGGATACCAGCGACGTATCCTTGATCGTCATCTGCCATACGTTGTTGATCCCGCCCAAAGCCAGCCTGAGGGCTAGCGGCAGCGTCACGCGAAAGAAGGTCAAGCGCGGCGTCAACGAAAGCGATCGAGCCGCTTCCAGCAGGCCAGCGGGTACGGCTTGCAGTGCGCCTCGTATGACTTCTATCGAGTAGGCGCATGAGATGGCGGCGATCGCGATGATGCCGACAATAAGCGGATAGGCGTTTTCCGCACTGTTCGCATAGCCGAACGCGGAGGCAATTTTCTGTACCCAATCGACCGAGCCGAAAAACAGGAGATAGATAACCAGCAGTCCCGGAACGCCGCGAATGACGATGCTGTAAGTATCGACAAGCAGCGACAGGACAGGCAGCCGGCGCCAACGAAGGATGGCAAGCGGTATTGCCGCCGCCAGCCCCAGGACCACGCCGAGAAAACCGATCAGAACCGTAATGCCGGCGCCGCGCAGCAGCGCAAGGGCCCAGCCCTTGTCCACCATCAGCACCCAGATATCGTTCAGCATGAAAATCATCCCGGGATCGTCGCGGCACTGCCGCGACGACCTGTTGCCTCTCGAAGGATCACTTCTTGCACGGGATGGTGTAGTCGTCCTTGAACCAGTTTTCTGAGGCCGCCTTTACGGTGCCGTTGTTGATCATGTCGCAGAGCGCGGCGTCCAGCTTGGCTTTGAGCTCGGTATTGCCCTTGCGCAGGCCGACACCCATGCCATAGCCCAGTGCTTCGTGGTCATCCGCCCCGGTAACCTTGACGTCGATGCGGGCAAAGTTGGCTCCGTCCGGCGAGCCGAGAAAGTCAACCCAGGTCGGGGAATCGCCAAAGGCGGCGTCGAGCCGGCCTGTCGCAAGATCGGAATTCTGCTGGGTAGTGGCGTCGTAGGTCTTCAAATCCGCAGTCGGAATATGTTTCTTGATGAACTGAGCGTAGGTGGTGCCGTTCACTACACCAATGGTCTTTCCAGCCAGTGCTTTTTCAATTTCCGGAAGGGTCTTCAGCCCGACGAACGGAGAATCCTTGGGGACCACAAAGTATTGGGGCGTGGTTGCGTATGGGGTGGAGTAGTCGATCTTCTTCATTCTCTCATTGGTGATGCCTAGACCCGAAATGATGACATCGAAGCGATCCTTGTCCATCGACGGAACCAGCGAACTGAACGTCTGAACCACGAATTTGCACTTGACCTTAAGTTCAGCGCAGATGCCGTTGGCGATATCTGCGTCGAACCCGGTGACGTTGCCGTTGGCATCTGCCATGCTGAATTGCGGCGCATCGCCTTCGGTGCCGACGCGCAAAACGCCGTCCTCAGCCCGTGCAATTCCCATTGTTGTCGTCAGGATAAGGCAAGATGCGAAGACTGAGCGAAGTGCGTTCTTTGCGAGCATGTAATTTCCCCTTTTTTGCTTTTTTGGTTGCTTGCCGCTATCAGGCGGCGGTTGAAATAACGCTGGAAAGGAACTGGTTCACCGCCGCGGATGCGGGATTGGAAAACAGTTCTTCCGGCACGGCATCCTGCTCAACGGTACCTTTGTGCAGGAATATCATTCGGTTCGACACCTCCCGGGCGAACCTCATTTCATGCGTGACGAGGAGAATGGTCGCCCCCTCGCTGGCAAGCGTTCTGATGACCTTCAAGACCTCGCCGACCAGCTCGGGATCAAGCGCGGAGGTTGGTTCATCAAAAAGCATCAGTTTGGGCCGCATCGCCAGGACACGCGCGATTGCGACACGCTGCTGCTGGCCGCCGGAAAGCTGGCTTGGGTATCGGTGGCGGAAGTCGGCCATGCCTACCTTCGAGAGCGCGGAGAGCGCTGTTTCTTCCGCTTCCCGCTTGTCCTTCCGCAGCACGTAGATCAGCGCTTCGGTCACATTTCCGAGCACGGTCCGATGCGGCCACAAATTGAAGCTCTGAAACACCATGCCGATGTGGCGGCGAAAAACCCTGATGTTGGCCGCGTTGACGATTTCCGTTTCGTGGCGTTCGTTCTGGACGGCGGAAATCGCTTCGCCCATCACCTCGATCTCGCCCGAGCTCGGAGTTTCGAGGAAATTAATGCATCGGAGCGCGGTGCTCTTTCCTGAGCCGGAAGAACCAACGAGGGAAATGACCTCGCCCTGCTGCATCTGGAAGCTCACCCCGTTGAGAACGCTGGTTGCGCCGAAGGCTTTGCGAAGTTCGTGAATTTTCAGAACAGGGGCCACGCCGTTTCCATCCACTCCACCGTTGCTCCGCCACTTCAACCTTCGATCGTTTGGGCGATCTCGTTCACGGCCGCCCTGGCGATCGAGACCATCTCATCGATTTCGGATTCCGTCATAACAAGGGGCGGCGCAAACCCTAGAATGTCTCCATGCGGCATGGCACGGGCAATGAGATTGCGGTCACGCGCCGCCTGAGAGATGCGGGCCCCGACCTTCAGGGCTGGGTCGAATGCCTCTTTGGTCCCGCGGTCCGCGACGAATTCAACGGCGGCCATCATGCCGACGCCACGCACTTCCCCAACAATCGGATTCTGCTCGAAGGCCGCTTTAAGGCTATTGAGAAGGTAGGCGCCCCTGCTTGCGGCCTGTCCGGGGAGATCCTCACGCTCGACAATGTCCAGTACGGCATTCGCCGCCGCCGCCCCGATCGGATGCCCCGAATAGGTATAGCCATGCGAGAAGGGGCCGACCCTAGGCGTCGCCTCCTCCATGACTTGGTAGATTTCCTCGGAGATGATCGACGCCGACAACGGCGCGTAGGCGGAAGTCAGCCCCTTGGCGACGGTAACCAGATCCGGTTCCATCCCGTAGAGGTCCGAGCCGAACATGGCCCCGGTTCGGCCAAAACCGCAAATCACCTCGTCGGCGATCAGAAGCACGTCGTATTTCTTCAATACGACCTGTATCTTGGCCCAATAGCCCGCCGGTGGGGGCGTGAGCCCGCCAGTCCCGAGCACAGGCTCGGCTATGAAAGCGGCAACGGTGTCGGGCCCTTCGGCAACGATCAGCGCCTCCAACTGATCCGCGCGGCGCTGCGAGAATGTCTCCTCCGTTTCGCCAGGGAGGGCGCCGCGATAGAAATGCGGCACACCCGTGCGGAGGATGCCGGAAACAGGCAGATCCATATGATCGTGATAAAAACTCATTCCTGTCATCGAGCCGGACACCACCGAGCAGCCGTGATAGCCGCGCTCGCGGGCTATGATCTTCTTCTTCTTGGGCCTTCCGCGCAGATTGTTGAAATACCAAACGATCTTGGCCTGCGTCTCGTTCGCATCGGAGCCAGAAAGCCCGTAGAAGACTTTCGACATCTTGCCCGGCGCCATTCTGACAAGCCGATCTGACAGGCGGGCGAGTTCTTCGGTCGTGTGTGCAGCATAAGAATGATAGTAAGCCAGCTTATAGGCTTGGCGCGCAATCGCTTCCGCGACTTCGGTACGGCCATAGCCGATGTTGACGCAGTAGAGCCCCGCGAAGCCATCGATATATTCCCGCCCGCTAGCGTCTTGGATGCGGACCCCTTTGCCGGTTTCCACGATTGTCGGCTCAATCATGCCAGAAGCGAAATCTTTCAAATATGTGAAGGGATGCAGAACCGAACGACGGTCCAATTCGGCGATATCTGCGCTAGGCGTCATTCTGGGATCCTCAGGCGGCCAACCGCCAAAACAGACGTATTTCAGCTCAACGGAATCCTGCAGACCGCATCCGATCCCTCCGTCGAAGGCCACATTCTTTGCGATTGCCGAGTGTTGTTTGCGCTCGAGATGCCGCCTGTTTCATTCCGCTCTCAAGGGTTACAATTTGCATTCCACGGTATGTGCTGACATGCAGGTAATTTCGTCTTATTCCGTTGAATGTCTGCAGGAATCCTGCCAATCTTTAGCTTAAAAGAGGAAAATAAGCAGATATGGCGAAATGAAGCTCGATCGATTGGATTTGCGCCTCCTCAACATTCTGCAGACCCATAATCGCTATGGCACAGACGAGCTTGGCCAAATGGTCGGCCTGTCGGCAACGGCGGTCCAGCGTCGTCTCAAACGGCTTCGTGAAGGGGGTGTAATCGAAGCTGACGTCTCGATAGTGAAGCCCAAGACTGTCGGCCGGCCTATTGCGATGCTCGTGCTGGTTTCTCTCGAGCGCGAAAGGGCTGACATCGTCGACCGGTTCAAACAATCGATCCGCCAGACCCCGGAAGTGATGAACGGCTACTATGTCACGGGTGAATCAGATTTCGTTCTCATCGTCACTTCCCGAAGCATGGAAGATTATGAAGCTTTTACCCGGAAATTTTTCTACGAGAATCATGACATCAAGGGGTTCAAGACGATGGTTGTCATGGATCGAGTGAAGGTTGGGTTTTCCATGCCAATCGATTTCGAGCATTTGCTTGACTGACGGTGCGTTTGGCCTGCCAATGGCGTTGGTGCAAGCAGCCCGCGATCTGCGAGAACGTGCCCTCAGGGGCCGACGCGTTCGAAGATTGATCGGTGAAACAATAATGGCTGAAGAATTTGCCGCAAACCTTCGGTCCTCCGTCCTGTTGCCCAGCCTTTTCCCTTGTAATCAGCGATGGCCGTACTGGCTGACCAGTTCGGGGTCGCGGACGAGGCTATCGAGCCACGTCGGATCGAGCTTCGGCACGGAGGAGAACAGAAGCTTGGAATAGGGGTGGGTGGGCGCCTTCAGCTTGTCGGGCGTGATCTGCTCCACCCGCTCGCCATTGTACATGACCATGATTTCGTCGCAGATCGCTTCCACGACGGAGAGGTCGTGGCTGATGAAAATGTAGGAAAGACCCAACTCGCGCTGCAGCTCCTTGAGCAGCTCTATCACCGCGGCCGCCACCACCGTGTCGAGCGCCGAGGTGATTTCGTCGCAGATGATGAGCTTGGGGTCGGCCGCCAGCGCGCGCGCGAAATTCACGCGCTGCTTCTGGCCGCCCGAGAGCTCCGACGGGCGACGATAGCGCAGCGTCCTGGGCAGGCGAACCATGTCGAGCAGTTCGTCGACGCGCTTCGAGCGCGCCTGCCTGTCGAGCCCATGATAGAAGGCCAGCGGGCGGGAAATGATGTCCTCCACCGGCTTGGCCGGGTTGAGCGCGGTATCGGCATACTGGAAAACGATCTGCATCTCGCGCAGCTGGTCCTGGCTGCGTTTCCCTGCGGCGCGCTCCAGTTGCTTGCCGTCGAATATGATGTCGCCGGCCGCCGCCGGATGGATGCCGGCGATGACGCGCGCCAGCGTTGATTTTCCGCAGCCGGATTCGCCGATGACACCGAGGTTGCGCCCCTTCTCGACGACCAGGCTGACGGTATCGACGGCGCGGATAAGCGGCAGTCCGTCGGCCCGCACCGCGCCATAGCCGGCCGTCACATTGTCGATGCGCAGCAACGGCTTCGCGCCGGCATCCGCGTCCGCATGCGCTTGCCGCGGCTTCGGCTCGAAGGCAGCCAGCAGTTCGCGCGTATAGGGGTGCTGGGCAGCCGAAAGGATTGCCGCCGTGGTGCCGGTCTCCTGCACTTTGCCGCTCTTCAGCACAACGATGCGGTCGGCGATCTGGGCGACCACGGCGAGGTCGTGCGAAACGTAGACACCCGCTATCCCGCCAGCCCGCATGACCGACTTGAATGCCTTCAGCACGTCGATCTGCGTCGTCACGTCGAGTGCCGTCGTCGGCTCGTCGAAGATCATCAGCTTGGGATCGCCGATGAGCGCCATGGCCGCCGACAGCCGCTGCAATTGCCCGCCCGAAACCTGGTGCGGATAACGCGCGCCTATCTCTTCCGGATCCGGCAGCGACAAGGCCCGGAACAACTCGACCGCGCGCTTTCGCGCCTGCTCGGGCGGCATCAGGCCGTGGATGCGCGTGACCTCGATCACCTGCTCCATGATGGTGGATGAGGGGTTGAAGGAGGCGGCGGCACTTTGCGGGACATAGGCAATGTCGGTGCCGCGCAGCCTGGCGCGCTGCTTTTCGGAAAGTGCCGCCATGTTCTTGCCGTTGACGTTGATCTCGCCGCCGGTGATCCGGCAGCCCGGCCGCGCATAGCCCATCAGCGAGAGCGCGATCGTCGTCTTGCCGGAGCCGCTTTCGCCGATCAGGGCGACGATCTCGCCGTCGGCGATGTCGAGGCTGACGCCCTTGATGATTTCGACAAGCCGTCCGGCGTCGGTCTTCGCCTCGATCCGCAGGTTCCTGACCTCGACGAGATTGGTCATGCGTCCCGGTCCCTGATCTTCTGCGGCAGGTTGTCGATCAGCAGGTTGACGCTGATGGTGAGGCTGGCGATCGCCAGCGACGGCACGATGACGGCTGGAGCCGCGAAGGGCAGGCCGCCGATGTTCTCGCGCACCAGCGCCCCCCAGTCGGCGAGCGGCGGCTGCAGACCGAGTCCCAGGAAGGACAGGCCGGAGAGCAAAAGCACGATGAAGACGAAGCGAAGGCCGAAGTCGGCCAGCACCGGGCGGATGATGTTGGGCAGGATCTCGGACCCGATGAGGTAGAAGGTGCTCTCGCCCCGGACACGGGCGACGGTGATGAAGTCCATGCTGTTGATGTTGACGGCGAGCGCGCGAGCGAAACGGTAGGCGCCGGGAATGTAGATGACGGCGAGCGTCAGGATCAGCACCGGGATCGACGAGCCGACCGCGGCGACGACCACAAGGCCGAACAGCTTGCTGGGGATGGAGTTCATGGCGTCCAGGAAGCGGCTGAGGCAGGTGTCGAGCCAGCCGCCGGTGACGGCCGCGATCATCCCCAGCATGACGCCCGAAAAACAGGCGATGGAGACGGCGGCGAGCGATATGCCGACGGTGTAGCGGGCACCCATCAGAACCCGCGAGAGCATGTCGCGCCCCAGATAGTCCGAGCCGAGCCAAAGTCCCTGGCGCATCGGGCCGAAATAGTCGTCGTCGACAATGTCGCCGATCGAATGCGGAATGACGTAGGGTGCCAAGATCGCGACGAGCGTCCACGCCAGGATGACCAGCGCGGCCACGACGCCGACGAGGCTGTAGCTGTGGCCCAGGAAGGACCGTCGGGAGGTTGTCGCGCGCGCTATCGTCATCTGAGCCTCGGGTTGGACATGATGGCGACGATGTCGGCGGCGGTGATAAGGAAGAGGTAGCCGAGGCAGAAGATCATCGCGCAGCTCTGGATCAGCGGCAGGTCGCGGGTGGCGACCGCATCGACCATCAGCTTGGCAATGCCGGGATAGTTGAAGATCGTCTCGACGATGATGACGCCGCCGACCAGGTAGGACAAAGAGAGCGCGACTGCGTTGACGATCGGCCCGAGCGCGTTGGGCAGCGCATGCCTCAGCACCATGCGGCTGCGCGAAGCACCCTTGAGCAGCGCCATCTCCACATAAGGCGTGGAGAGCGTTTCGATCACCGCGGCGCGGGTCATGCGGACCATCTGGGCGGAGATGACGAAGGTGAGCGTGATCACGGGCATTGCATAGATGCGCACGAGGTCGGTCAGCGAATGCGCCTCATTGACCGAGGACAGCGCCGGCAGCCATTTGAGATAAACGGCGAAAAGCAGGACCGCGAGGGTCGCGACCATGAATTCCGGCACGGAGATGACGCCGATCGAAACAATAGTGACGGTGCGGTCATAGACAGAGCCGCGCAGCATCGCGGCGGTGATGCCGAGCGTCAGCGCCAGTGGCACCGAGAGCAGCGTGGTGATGCCGGCGAGCTTCATGGTGTTGACCAGGCGCCCGCCGATCAGTGTCGCGACTGGCATCTCGTTGGCATAGGAGGTGCCGAGGTCGCCGTGGAGCAGTCCGACAAGCCAGAGCAGGAAGCGGAGGATCGCCGGATCGTTGAGATGCATGGCCTCGCGCAGGCCGGCGACGGCTTCCGGAGTCGCCGCCTGGCCGAGCAGGATCGACGCGGTGTCGCCGGGCAGCATGCTGGTGGCGAAAAACACGGCGAACAGCACGATCAAAAGGGTGACGGCCGCAATCCCCAGCCGCTTCAGCACCAGGTTGAGAACCCGAGACGTCATGGAAGCGCTCCTCGCGGTTGCGTACGGCCAACAATCTTGCGCAAGGCAATACCGGGGACCGGCTGACCGGCCCCCGGCAGGCACCTCTCAGGCTTCGAGCCAGAGGTATTCCGCCATTGCGTAGCCCATCATGCCACCGAGCGGGTTCGCCTCCAAACCCTTCACCTTGCTGGAGAGGGCATCCACGTTGGAAATGTAGGCCGGGATGATGGTGCCGGCCTCCTCGGAGACCATAGCCTGCATCTGGCCGTAGATCTCCTTGCGCTTGGCCTGATCGAGCGAGCCGCGCGCCTCGATGAGCATCTTGTCGAACTTCTCGGACTTGTACTGGCTTTCGTTCCAGGGCGCGTTGGAAGCGTAGAGGAGCGAGAACAGGATGTCCGGCGTCGGGCGCGGATTGATGTTGCCGAAATGGATTGGCGCCTTGAGCCAGTAATTGTCCCAATAGCCGTCGGCCGGGACGCGCTGGACGTCGAGCTTCATGCCGATATCCGCGCCGGCGGCCTGGATGATCACCGCCATGTCGATCGACGAGGTCGCGGCGTCGGAAGCGATCACCGGAATGGACTGGCCGAGCAGGCCTGCCTTCTGGAAGTGGAACTTCGCCTTGTCCGGGTCGAAAGCCTTTGGCTTGAGGTCGGCATTATGGAAGATATTCGCTGGCGAGACGGGCTGGTCGTTGCCGATTTCGCCAAGGCCGCGCAATGCCGATTTGACGATCTGCTCGCGGTTGACGAGATATTTCATGCCGGCCACGAAGTCGGCCTTGTTGCCCGGATCCATGTCGAGCCGGATGTTGAGGTCCGTGTAATTGCCCGAGGTCGTCTTCGACAATTCGAAACCCTGCTGGCCGCCGATGAGCTTCATCGCGCGCGGATTGATCGAGGCGGCGAAATTGATGTCACCGGAAAGCAGGGCGTTGACGCGAGCGCTGTCGTCGCTGATGGCGATGAATTCGAAAGAGTCGAGGTAGGGCTTGCCCGACTTCCAGTAGTTCTTGTTCTTGGTGACGACCGACCGCACGCCCGGTTCGAACGTTTGCAGCACGAAGGCGCCGGTGCCATTGCCCTTGGAGAAGTCGGTCGTTCCATCCGCCACGATCATGAAGTGATGCAGCGCCAGGATAGTCGGGAGGTCGGCATTCGGGTCGGCCAGCGTGATTTCGACGGTCGATTTGTCGACCGCCTTGAAGCCGGACATCTGCGCGGCGATCTTGGCGACCTTGGAGCCGACCGCCGGATCAAGGTGACGCTTCAGCGAGAAGACGACGTCGTCGGCGGTGAGGTCCTTACCGTCATGGAAGGTGACGCCCTTGCGCAGCTTCACGGTCCAGGTCTTGGCGTCCTTGCTGTCGAAGCTTTCAGCCAGCTCCATCTGCGTGACGCCATCCTTGTCGAGGAAAGTCAGGCGGTTGTAGAGCGAGCAGCAGCGGACATAATCGGTCGAGAGCGACGCCTTTGCCGGATCGAGTGTGTCGGCGGTCGAGGACGACCAGCCGGCGGCCTTGAAGCTCCCGCCGGAAACCGGCGTGGCGGCGACGGCATTGGTGGCACGGCCAAGCACGACGCTGCCCGCCGCAACCGCGGCGCCGCCGGCCAACAGCATCTTGAGGAGTTCGCGGCGGCTCGCGCCCCGCCGAATGGCATTTTCGACCATGGCATCGTCTGCGCTGGTCCAGTTCGTGATCTTGTCGGTCATATCATTCCCCTTTCTGTTTGTTTTCCGGGTTGCTCGTCTTGCTGCGGCTTTCCGGGCTTGGGCTCAGGTTCGTTCCTTCAGGCTTTCCCGCACGGCCGCCGCCAACGCGGCCATTGAGGTGAAATGGTAGTCCGGCGCGGTGAAGCGCTCGGGCTCGATCGTGCCGCCATAGCCCTTCTGGGCGTGCCGGCGCTCGATCCAGCAATTGGTCATTCCAAGGACCCGGGATATGCCGATGTCGTGATACTGGCTTTGCGCGACATGCAGGATGTCATTCTTGCTGTCGCCCCGGGATGCTACGAAATCGAAGACCTTCTGGAAAAAGGCCGGGTCTGGTTTTTCCGTGCCGGTGTCGTCGGCCGTGAAGGTGGCGAAGAAGGGCGATCCCAGTTGCTTCTCGAAATGGTCGAGCGCCCAGCGCCGGGCATTGGTCATGGCAATCAGCTTTTGGGATTTCGCAAGCTCGGCCAATGCCGCCGCGCTGTCGGGGAAACCTTGCCAGGCCCCGGCGGAGTCCCTCAGGCGGACGCCGTATTTCTCCTCGGCCGGCAGGCCGAGCCGCGGTGCGATCACCATGTAGACGCGTACGAGATCGTCGGGAAACAGGCCTGCATCGGGCATGTAGCGGGCTTGCCGGTAGAGAGTGAGCGCTGCTTCGCCGTCGATGGAAACGCCGGCTTCGTCGGCAATCCCGGCCAGGCAGGTGGTGATGCCGCCTTCGAAGTCGATCAGCGTGCCGACGACATCGAAGGTCATGTATTTGAATTCGCTAAAGCCCCTGGCCAAGACTGGCTCTCCTCTGCGCGCGGCCGTGTTGCATGGTGCTGAACAGAACAAAATTCCGTGCTGTCCGGGGCGTCGGCCTTTTCAAAAGTCCGGAAGTTCGGGCCTTCTGGCCTTGTCTTAAAAGCAGTCTGGCACTTCCCCCGCGCTGGATTCGCCGAAAAGGCGTGAGGGAGCGGCACAAAATTGCGAAATCGTCTGCCCCGGCGATATTTCGAGACGAGACATATTTCACCGCCGTCATGCCAGGGCCTGGCGGACGTCGGGATCGTCCAGCGTCTGGTCGAGCGTCCGGCGCGTGCGCTCGATGATCGCGTCGATGTCGCCGTCGGTGCAGCAGAGCGGGGGGGCATAGCCGATAACCCCGTTTGCGAAGGCACGGATGATGAGGTTGTTGTCCCACGCCCTGTCGAAGACCCGCCGCGCCGGCATCGCCGAGGCGGGAAGCGGTGTCTTGTTCTGCTTGTCGACCACCAGTTCGATCGCGGCAAGCATGCCGCGGCCGCGCACGTCGCCGACGAGAGGGTGGTCGCTCAGGCTTGCCAGTCCCGCCATCAGGCGGGCGCCGGCCTTGATCCCGTTCTCCAGCAGGCCGTCTTCATAGAGTTTCAACACCTCGAGCGCGACGGCGGCACTGACGGGATGGGCGGAATAGGTGTAGCCGTGGCCGACGGCCGAGGCCCCCGCGCCATCAGCGATGACATCGTAGACATGATCGGCCATGAACACGGCACCCATTGGAACATAGCCCGAGGTCAGCCCCTTCGCCGTCGTCATGAAGTCGGGAACGATGTCCTCGTCCGTGCAGGCGAACAAAGGCCCCGTGCGTCCGAAGCCGGTGATAACCTCGTCGGCGATGAACAGGATGCCGTACTCCCGGCAGAGCTCGCGCATGGCCTTGATCCAGCCTTTCGGCGGAACAATGACGCCACCCGAGCCTTGGATCGGCTCGGCATAGAAGGCGGCGACCCGCTCCGGTCCGATCTCCTCGATCCTGGCCTTCAGCACGGCGCGCGAAGCGGCGATGATGGCGTTGCCGTCCTCGCCGACCGGGTTGCGATAGGGATAGGGGGAGGGGATCTTGTGCTGCCATTCAAAGGGAATGCCGAAACCGGCGTGAAAGGCGGGGAGCGCGGTCAGGCCCGCGCCGACCACCGACGACCCGTGATAGCCCTGTTCGATGGAAATGAACTGGTCGCGCTTCGGCTCGCCCCTGGCGTTCCAGTAGTAGCGAACGAAACGGATCGTGCTGTCGACCGCGTCCGACCCGCCAAGCGTGAAAAAGACGTGATTGAGATCTCCCGGCGCGCGCTCGGCCAGCTCCGAGGCGAGCCGGATGGCCGGCTCCGAGCCGAGGTCGAAATAGGCGGTGGCGTAGGGAAGCTCGCGCATCTGCCGGGCCGCCGCCTCGACGATGCTGTCGTGGCCGTAGCCGGCATTGACGCACCACAGCCCCGCGAAGCCGTCGACGAGTTGCCGGCCGGACGCATCGGTCACGGTCGCGCCCTTCGCCGATTTCAGCACGCGCACGCCAAGCGCCTCGTGGCCGCGATATGAGGAAACCGGATGGATGAGATGGGCGCGGTCGAGTTCGATCAAGGAATTGGCGAGCATTGTTGTCCTCCGCACTAGCCGAGCGCCTGGTTGGCGAGGGCGTAAACTTTCGGTCTGATCTGTTCCGCGCCGTTCTTGGGCGGACGGTGCATGGCCACGCCTCCGCCGGCATGGGCGAGGCCGATTTCCTCGAGCCAGCCGGCAATGCCGGTCCTGCTGTCGGTATCCACGCGCAGGAAGGCGCCGGGACGGGTTGAGGCAAAGAAGGCGATCAGGGCCTTCGCCTCGTCATAGCTTCCCGCAATGACCGGACCGATCACCTCGCCGCGCCCGAACGGGCGGATCGCGGCATAGGCCTCGATGGCACCGTTGCGGCGGATGACCGCGAATTGGCCGCGTTCCGCCAGCGCATCGATCAGAGCTTCACGGTCGGCGCCATAGGCATCGCGGTCCAGCGCCTTGATGTCCGGCAGATCGTCGGCGCTCGCGACTTCCACGCCGTCGAGCGCACCAAGCTCTGCAACCTTGCCCTGATGCTGCAGGATCGTGCCGGAGGGCACAAAGCCCAGTTTCTCATAGAGAGGCATGCCGTCGGTCGTCGCAACGAGCCGCAATGGGCGGTCTCCTGCCAAGTCAAAAGCCTGTTCCATGAGGCGGCGCCCGAGCCCTTTGCCCCGCACGTTCCTGTCGACGATCACCATATTGATCATGGCGCAATCCGCGCCGTAGGGCGTTACCAGGATGGTTCCGGCGACACGGCCCTGGTCGTCGAGCGCGACCGCGCCGCTGGAGAGCTGCAGCGCCATCTGCCAATCCTGCGGGCGATGCGGCCAATTCTCCTGGCGAGAAAGCGCCACTGCGCCTTCGATATGGTCCGGCCCGAAGTCCTGGATTGCGATTTCGCCCTGCTGCATGAGGCACCTTTCCGTCTGGCCTCAAGTCTCGGCCATCGGCGCGCCGCAGATCGTCTGAAGGTTTCGGCTTCGGCAGTATCATTCGCCGTTGCATGGGGCGTGCGCCGCATCTTGTGCTGGCACCCTCCACGGCGGACGCGCTTCACGTCGCGCGCGCCGCCGCGTTCGGCACACCTGATGCTACAGCGTGCCAAACCGGATGGTGGATACGGAACTTTCTGCTTTCAGGAGCCCCATTTCGGTCAGGTGGCTCGCTTTCGGCGGGCCTATGATGAAATACATCCAACGCGGATGTGCTTCCACCGGAGATCGACGGACATGGCTTCCTTCAGGCCCAAATACATCACCTTCGACTGCTACGGCACGTTGACTTTTTTCCAGATGGCGGAAGCGGCGCGCGATCTCTATGGCCGCCGGCTCGACGAGCCACGCATGCAGGAGTTCATCAAGAACTTCGCCGCCTATCGGCTGGACGAGATCCTGGGCGACTGGAAGCCCTATGCCGACGTGATCTACAATGCGCTCGAGCGCGCCTGCAAGCGCAACGGCGTCGTCTTCAGCGCCGACGACGCCAGCATGGTCTATGAGCGCGTACCAACCTGGGGCCCTCATGCCGACGTTCCGGCGGGCCTCGCCAAGGTCGCCAAGGAAATCCCGCTGGTGATCCTCTCCAACGCCATGAACGCGCAGATCATGTCCAATGTCGAGAAGCTCGGCGCGCCTTTCCATGCGGTCTACACGGCAGAGCAGGCGCAGGCTTACAAGCCTCGCTTCAAGGCCTTCGAATACATGCTCGACATGCTGGGCTGCGGCCCGGAAGACATCCTTCACTGCTCGTCGTCGTTCCGCTACGACCTGATGTCGGCCCACGATCTCGGCATCAAGAACAAGGTCTGGGTCAACCGCGGCCACGAGCCGGCCAACCCGTATTATGGCTATGTCGAGATATCAGCCATTTCGGGCCTTCCGGGCGTGGTCGGTCTCTGAAACAGGCGGATTGCCGATGAAGTTCGTCTCCTACTGGCACGATACAGCTCCCGTCTTTTCCGACGGGGCGCAAGGCCCGGTCGAGGGGCATTACGATGCGGCCATCATTGGTGGCGGCTTCACCGGTCTCGCCGCGGCGCGCCAACTGGCGAAGGCCGGCGCGAAAGTGGTGGTGCTGGAAGCGGAGCGGGTGGGCTGGGGCGCATCGGGCCGCAATGGCGGCCACCTGAACAACGGCCTCGCCCACAGCTATCTTTCGGCCAAGGCGGAACTCGGCAAGGACCGCGCAATTGCGCTCTACCGGGCGCTGGACGACTCCGTCGACACCATCGAGGCGCTGGTCGCGGAGGAAGGCATCGACTGCAACTTCCGCCGCGCCGGCAAGCTGAAGCTCGCCTCCAAGCCGCAGCATTTTGAATCAATCGCCCGCAATTTCGAAGCCCTTCACGCCGAAGTGGATCCGGATACGGCGCTGCTCTCGGCGGCTGATCTCAAGTCCGAGATAGGCTCATCCTTCCACGGCGCGATGCTGTCGAAGAAGAGCGCCATGATGCATATGGGCCGCTATGTGGCGGGCCTGGCCACGGCCGCCGCCCGCCACGGCGCCGTGATCCACGAGAACGCGGCGGTGACCGACAGCAATCAGGTCGGAGGCAGGCATGAGCTGACCACCTCGCGCGGCCGGATCAGCGCCGACAATGTGCTGGTGGCGACCGGCGCCTACACCACGCCTGACTTCGGCTACTTCCGCCGCCGGATCATCTCCGTCGGCAGCTTCATCATCGCCACGCGGCCGTTGAGCGATGCCGAGATCGCCGCGACCATGCCCGGCAACCGGACATGCGTGACCTCGATGAACATCGGCAATTACTTTCGGCTTTCGCCCGACAGGCGCCTGATCTTCGGCGGCCGCGCACGCTTTTCGGCGACATCGGACCAGCGCTCCGATGCCCGGAGCGGACAGATCTTGCAGGCAGGCCTCGCGGCGATCTTCCCGCAACTCGCCAAGGTCGAGATCGATTATTGCTGGGGAGGGCTGGTCGACATGACCAAGGACCGCTTCCCGCGAGCCGGCTATCATGATGGGGTCTGGTACGCGATGGGCTATTCCGGCCACGGTGCGCAACTTTCCACCCATCTCGGCATGATCATGGCCGATGCCATGCTCGGCCGCGAGGACCGCAATCCGCTGAAGGGGCTCGAGTGGCCTGCCATTCCCGGCTATTCCGGCAAGCCGTGGTTCCTGCCAATGGTCGGCCTCTACTACAAGGTGCTCGATCGGATTCAGTGATCGTCGATCCGGCGTGGCTTCGGCAAAACCGCCTCAGCCCAGCCCGCCGATATGGAAACTCTTCATCTCGAGATATTCCTCGATGCCGGCCTGCGCTCCCTCTCGGCCGAGGCCGGACAGCTTGACGCCGCCGAAGGGGGCGACCTCGATCGAGACCGAGCCGGTGTTGAGACCCACCATGCCGAACTCCAGCGCCTCGCCGACGCGCCAGGCGCGTTTCAGGTTTTCGGTGTAGAAGTAGGAAGCAAGCCCGTAGGGCGTGCCGTTGGCAAGGGCGATCGCTTCCTCTTCCGTCTCGAAGCGGAAAAGCGGTGCGACCGGGCCGAACGTCTCCTCACCGGCAAGTTGCATGTCCTTTGTGGCGCCGGTCAACACCAGCGGCGCGACATACTGAGGGCCCTCCGGCAGCGTCGAGTTCTCGGTGATGATCGCGGCACCCTTGGCGAGCGCGTCCTCGACGTGGCGGTTGATCTTCTCGACCGCCGCCATGTTGATCATCGGCCCGATGGCGACGCCGGGCTGGGTGCCGGGCCCGACCTTCATGGCGTTGACGCGGGCGGTGAGCTTGGCGGCGAAGGTTTCGTAGACACCGGCCTGGACGAGGATGCGATTGGCGCAGACGCAGGTCTGGCCGCCATTGCGGAATTTCGAGACGAGCGCGCCCTCGACGGCAAGATCGAGATCGGCGTCGTCGAAGACGATGAAGGGGGCGTTGCCGCCGAGTTCGAGGCTCAGCCGCTTCACGCTGTCGGCCGCCCCGCGCATCAGCAGCGAACCGACCCGCGTCGAGCCGGTGAAGGAGATCTTGCGAACGGTCTCGTTCGCCATGATCTCGTTGCCGATCCCTGTGGGCATGCCTGTGACGATGTTGACAACGCCGGCGGGAATGCCCGCCCGTTCGGCGAGCACGCCGAGCGCCAGCGCCGAATAGGGCGTGAACTCGGATGGCTTGATCACCACCGTGCACCCGGCCGCCAACGCCGGCGCGACCTTGCGAGTGATCATCGCGGTGGGGAAGTTCCATGGCGTGATGATGCCGCACACCCCGACCGGCTCCTTCAAGACGATGATGCGGCGGTCGGGCGTCGGCGAGGGGATGGTGTGGCCATTGATGCGGCGAGCCTCCTCCGCGAACCATTTGACGAAGGACGCGCCGTAGCGGATCTCGCCCTTGGCCTCGTCCAGCGGCTTGCCCTGTTCAGTCGTCAGGATCAGCGCGAGATCGTCCAGATGCGCAAGCATCAGGCCATGCCAGGCTTCCAGGAGGCTAGCGCGTTCGGCATTGGTCTTCTTCTTCCAGTCGCCGTAGGCGGAAGCCGCAGCCTCTATGGCCGCGCGGGTCTCCGGGCCGGCCATATCGGGGACTGTGCCGATCGCTCCCTGTGTCGCCGGATCGATGACATCCACCGTCCTCCCGGAGCCGGCAGCGACCCATTCGCCGCCGATCAGCCCGGCTTCGCGGAAGAGGCTTTTGTCTCTGAGGTTTTTCATCGAAAACGACCTTGCAATCAGGTGAGGGCCGCGACGATGGCGGCCGTGATGGCTTCCGTGCTGTCCTTGCCGGGAATGGTGCCTATGCCACTGGCGGTTGTGGCCTCGACCGCCTTCATGACCTGCTCGGCCGCAGCCTTTTCACGGAGATGATCGAGCATCATGGCGCCGGACCAGATGGCGGCAATCGGATTGGCGATGCCGAGATGGGCGATGTCGGGGGCGGAGCCGTGCACCGGCTCGAACATGGACGGCGCCGAGCGGTCGGGGTTGATGTTGGCGGAGGCGGCGTAGCCGAGCCCACCCTGGATCGCCGCGCCGATGTCGGTCAGGATGTCGCCGAAGAGGTTGGAGGCGACGACCACGTCGAGGCTCTCGGGCGCCATGATCATGCGGGCGGCGAGCGCATCGACATGATAGCTGGTGACTTCGACGTCCGGATAGTCTGCGGCCAGCTTTCGCGTGATCTCGTCCCAGAAGACCATCGAGTATTTCTGCGCATTGGACTTCGTGACGGAGGCCAGCTTGCCCCGACGAGACCGCGCCTGCTCGAAGCCGAAGCGCAGGATGCGCTCGACGCCGGCGCGGGTGAAGATCGAGGTCTCCACCGCGACCTCGTCCAATGTGCCTTGATGCACGCGCCCGCCGGCGCCCGAATATTCGCCTTCGGTATTCTCGCGGATGCACAATATGTCGAAGCGCTCGGCCCGCAGCGGGCCCGTCACCCCCGGCAGCAGGCGGTGCGGCCGGATGTTGGCATATTGCACGAATGCCTTGCGGATTGGCAGCAGGAGACCGTGCAGCGAAACGGAATCCGCCACCTCCGCCGGCCAGCCGACGGCGCCGAGAAGGATGGCGTCGAAGCCGCGCAAGGTCTCGATGCCGTCCTCGGGCATCATGTGGCCAGTGTCCTTGAAGAAGCGGCAGGACCAGGGGAACTCGGTTCCCACCAGCGCAAAGCCGAAGTTTCCGGCCGCCGTTTCCAGCACCGTCCAGGCGGCGGCGGTCACATCGCGTCCGATGCCATCACCGGGGATCAGGGCGATCGAGTAGGACTTCATCGGCATCCCTTCAAAGGCTGATCAGGACGCTCTTGGTCCTGCGGTTGGCGAGATAGGCCTCGCGGCCGAGGTCCTTGCCGATGCCGGAGCGCTTGTAGCCGCCGGTCGGCAGGATATGGTCGCGCGAGCGGCTGTAGCGGTTGACCCAGACGGTGCCCGCTTCGAGCTTGCGCGCGAAGCGGATCGTGCGGGACAAGTCGGAGGTGAACAGGCCGGAAGCCAGTCCATAGGTCGGATGGCTGGACAGCGTCAGCGCCTCTTCCTCGGTCTCGAAGGTCTGGACGGTCAGGACCGGGCCGAAGATTTCCTCGACGATCGCCGGATTCGCCTGATCGACATTGGCAATCAGCGTCGGCTGGTAGAAATAGCCGGGGCTGTCCATGGCGCCGCCGCCGGTCAGGCATTCGCCGCCGGCCTCGACCGCGGCTCGCACGATGCCGTCGATACGCGCCCGCTGCCGTTCCGAGATAACAGGTGAATAATGCGTCGCCTCGTCCCAGGTCGGGCCGGGGCGTACCGCCTTCATCCGCTCCAGGATAGCGGCCGTCACCCGGTCGGCGACCCTCTTCTCGACGATCAGGCGCGTGCCGGCCACACAGGCCTGGCCGGCATTGAAGGTGACGCTGCCGGCGATCGCCATTGCTGCCTTTTCGAGATCGGCATCGGCAAAGACGATCTGCGGGCTCTTGCCGCCGAGTTCCAGCGTCATCGGCTTGACGCCGGTGCAGGCGACGTTCTCCATGATGGCCGAGCCGGCGCGGGTCGAGCCCGTAAAGCTGATCTTGGCGATCTCAGGATGGCCTGTCAGCGCCGTGCCGGTCGTCGGACCGTCGCCGAGCACCACGTTTATGAGCCCTGCCGGCAGACCCGCCCTGACGGCGAGTTGCGCCATGCAGACCGCCGAGAAGGGCGTCATTTCCGAGGGCTTCAGCACGACCGCATTGCCCGCGGCCAGCGCCGGGCCGAGCTTCCATCCGGCCATGGAGACAGGGAAGTTCCAAGGCGTGATTGCGCCGACCACGCCATAGGGCTCGCTGATGATCATGCCGAGACTGACGTCGTCGGTCGGCACCAGCTCACTGCCTTCCTTGTCGGCGAACTCGGCAAAGAAGCGGATCTGCTCGGCGGTTATGGCGATGTCGCCGGCGATGAGCTGGCCTACGGGCCGCGTCGAGCACAGCGCCTCGATCCTGGCCAGCGTTTCGGCTTCCGCCTCGATCAGGCCGGCCCAGGCCTGGAGCGCCCTGGTGCGCTCGCGCGGCCGGACGCCGCCCCAGTTGCTGATCTTCAGCGCCGCCTTGGCGCTTTCCACTGCGCGGCCGACCACATCGACGCCGGCCACGGGGCAGGTGGTGTATGCTCTGCCATCCGACGGGCGGCGCATCTCGATCTCACCCTCGGCCGCGACCAGTTCGCCGCCGATGAAGTGGCCGATGGGAAGGGAGACGGTATCCGGGTCGAAGCTCAGGCCCATTGCACCCACTCTGGAATATTCCGCAGGAGCCTAGCGCGGGCAGCAGCGCAGCATGCACCGTTCGACGATCGGTCGCGGACGATTGTTGTGTGCCGGCGATGACAGACGGCAAAATCTGTTGCGGAGGCCGGCGCCTCGCGCTCCCGTTACCCTACGGTCACGTAGATCTTGCGTACCGTTTCGATGGTCTTCCAGACACCGGTGAAGCCAGGCTTCATCACGAAGCTGTCGCCGGCGCGGTAGGTCACCGCCTCGCCGCCATCGGGCGTGATTTCAATCACGCCGGTGAGGATATGGCAGAATTCGAAAGTCTCGCCCTTGATCGAGCGCGTCTCGCCGGGCGTGGCCTCCCAGACGCCGGTGTGGACGAGATCGTCCTTGGCGGCGTCCTGCGCCCAGGTCTTGAAGGCGGGGTTGCCGGCAATCAGCCGTTCGGGCTGCGCCTTGGATTCGCGCGGCGGGAAGGCTGGATTGGTATCGACGCTTTTGAGCAGGGACAAAGGATGGCCTTTCGGGTTGGACTTCAATAGCCGCGCGACCGGTCGATGAGCCCGATGGGATCGAGACCCGCGCGGTGGCGCCTGATGTTGTCGATGACGGCGCGTGCAGCGGTCGCAGGTTGGGTAACGCTGGCGACATGCGGCGTCAGGATGATCTTCGGATGCGACCAAAACGGATGGCCCGCGGGCAGCGGTTCAGGATCGGTCACGTCGATCATCGCCGCTGAAAGGTGACCGCTGTCGAGCGCGGCGACAAGCGCTTCGTGGTCGAGTTGCGGCCCCCGGCCCGTGTGGACGAGCGCCGCGCCCTCAGGCAGTTTCGCAAACAGGTCGGCATCGAGGAAACCGCGCGTCTCCTCGGTCAGCGGCAGCAGGCAAATCAAAATGTCGCTGACCGCGATCATCTCCTCCAGCCCGAGCTTGCCATGATGGCAGGTCACGCCTTCGATCCGCCGCGGCGAGCGGCTCCATCCGGCGAGCGGAAAGCCGAAGGGCTTCAGCCGGTCGAGGACGGCCTGGCCGAGTTGTCCGAGGCCGAGCACGCCGAGCCGTCGCGCCCCGGCCTGGAGTTGCGCGATGTCGTGCCATTCGCCGGCGCGTTGCTGTGCCAGATAGGCAGGCAGGTTGCGGTGGAGCGCGAGCACGGCCAGCGTCACGTATTCCTGCATCATGCGCACGATGCCTTCCTCGATCATGCGCACGATCTTCACCTTCGCAGGCACCGAATCGAGGCGAAGCTGGTCGACGCCGGCGCCGATGGAAAACAGGATTTCCAGGTTCCTGTAGCGGGCGAGGTTATCCGGAACGGTCCAGCTGATCAGATAACGCACGGCGTCGGGATCGACCGTTGCGGCATCCATCGTGAAGGGGACGTCCGGCAGTTCTCTCGCAAAGGCATCGGCGAAGACCGCGCCGCGGCGGGCATCGGAATTGAACAGGAATGTCATCCCGGTTCTCCTTCAAGCCGCGCAACGTGCGCCCAGCGCTTCGATCATCCGCTGGCAAGCGGTGAGTTCGCTGGCAAGAATATATTCGTCCGGCTTGTGGGCACGACCGATGTCGCCGGGGCCGCAGATGATCGCATCGAGCCCGGCGGCCTGGTAAAGTCCGGCCTCCGTACCGAAGCTGACGGCGGCTAGCGGCACCTCGCCTGTCAATTCGCGCAGCAGTCCCGCCAGTGCCGCGTCTTGCGGCAGCGACAGCGCCGGATAGGCGCTCATCGGTGTCCACTCGATCTGAAACCCTTCGGCCGCAAGGGCCTCTGCCCGCTCCTTTACCGGTGCGAGCAGGCTCGCCGGGTCGACACCGGGTATGGCGCGAGCCTCCAGGTCCAGCGTGCAACTGTCGGGGATGATGTTGACCGACTGTCCACCCATGATCACGCCCGCCTGCAGCGAGGAGTAGGGCGGCTCGAAGGCAGGATTGAGCGGACCGCGCGTCAGCCGCTCGGCTTCGCTCACCGCCGCGCTCAGCGCACCGGCCATGGCGTGGATTGCGTTGAGCCCGAGATCGGGCCGCGAGGAATGGCCGGAGCGCCCTTTGATGGTCACGCGGGCGGCCGCCTTGCCCTTGTGGCCGCGCACGGCGCGCATGCCGCTCGGCTCGCCGACGATGACGCCGAGCGGTTTCGCGCAAAGTTTGGCAAGGCGGGCGATCAGATGCGGCACGCCGCGGCATCCCACTTCCTCATCGTAGGAGAAGGCGAGATGGATCGGTCTGGCGAGGGGCAGTCCCGCCAGCGTGGGCACAGCCGCAAGCACTGCGGCCAGAAACCCCTTCATGTCCGTGGTGCCACGTCCGTAGAGCCGTTCTTCCTCCCGGCGCAGCGTGAAAGGGGCCGAACTCCATTGCGGTTCGCCGGCGGGGACGACGTCCATGTGACCGGACAGGATGTAGCCCGGGATGTCGGCGGGGCCGATCGTCGCGAAAAGATTGGAACGGTCGCCTTCTGGCCCTGGAAGCATGGTGACCTGAGTTCCGTGTTCCGCGAGATAGGCTGCGATCCAGCCGGCGATATCAGCGTTCGCCCTGCCGGCGACCGATGGAAAGGCGACGAGACGGTCGAGGATGTCGAAGACGTCCATTCCAGCCCTCAAAACATTTCGGGTTCGCCGGGATCGGTGCCGTCGACCATATGCTGCTAGATTTCCAGAGAGAGTGTGTGCATTCTTTCGCGATTGCATGCCGAAAGCGGAAATGTTTCAGTTGAATCTTGCGTTGCTGCACGGCTTTCGAGCTAATCGTACCGGGCTGCTTGTTTAGCGTTGGTGGGACAGTGGGCGGTCGCCGGTAGGGTAGGTCGCCCTCCCTCGTGGTAATCTTTCAGGGGCATGGACTTGAAGCCTTCCGAAAGCTTGAAAATCGATACCTTCTCGATGCGCATCGGCGACATAGAAGGCGTCGATCTGGACCGGTTGCACGCACTCTCGCTCTCCGTGGGATGGCCGCATCGCGCGGTGGACTGGCAATTCCTGCGTGAATCGGGAGAGGGGTTCGTGGCGCTCGACGAGATCGGCCGGGTTCTCGGTTCGGCCATGTGGTTCGCGCATGGTGCCGATTTCGCCACGGTGGGGATGGTCATCACCTCGCCGCGACTGCAGACGCTGGGGGCGGGGCAATGGCTGACGAAGCGGGTTTTCGAGAAGGTCGCCGGGCGCGATCTGCGCCTTAATGCAACGCGCGCGGCAAGGCGGCTCTATCTCTCGCTCGACTTCCAGCCGGAGAAGACCGTCTATCAATGCCAGGGCATCGCCAGCTTGCAGACGACGGGTAGGCCGGCAAATACGCGAGGCGATGTCCGGATCTTGGACGCAAGGGATATTCCGGCGACGATCGCGCTCGACGCGGTGGGATTTGGTGTGAGGCGGGCGGCGCTCATCGAAAGGCTTTTCGCGAACTCGACCGGCTATGGGCTTTTCAAGGGGGATTCGCTGACCGCTTTCGCGCTCTGCCGGCCGTTCGGGCGGGGCCATGTCGTGGGGCCGGTCGTGGCGCAAAGCGACGCCGACGCCATGGCGGTGGTGCGGCCGCACGTGGCCGACCATTCGGGCTCTTTCCTGCGGGTCGACACCCATATGGACCATGGCGAGTTCGCCGCCTTTCTGTCGCACAGCGGAATGCCTATTTTCGACACGGTGCTCACCATGTCGATGGGCAAACGCCTTTCCGATTTTGCCGTCGGCGCCGCAGTTGCACCGGTGACCTACGCACTCGCCAGTCAAACTCTCGGGTAGTTAATTCCGGGACGCGGGCCGTCGCGGTTGGCCTCGCCCCGCCGGCACTCTTGCGGCGCTAACTGGGAAAACCGACATCGAGGTAAGTACGGTTTTTGCAGCTATGTCGGATCGAACGCAGGAGGCTAGACTAGAAGTCTCACCGCCTTCCAAATCGCTTGAGGCGGGCGCGGATCAATGTGGGTCATGGACGTAGCTAAGTTTCGACGGTGCAGCGTTACGGAACGATACGGAATGATTTCCGATTTTAGCCCACGAAAAAGCTAATGATATCAATGTTGTGAGGATGCCCTCCGGGCCCACCATTATCTGCTTGTTGCCAGACAAGTCTGGGCTGTCGCCAATATTTCTTGGACTCAAATAGACGCGTTTCGCGTGGGGTTGCAAATTTTCGCTGTCACCTGCTCTTCAGCGTCGCCGGGGCGGACGCTAGCGCAATGAGGGGGAGTTCCTGTCCTGCCCTGCCATCGACGAATTCGAAGACCGATTTCGGCGGGCGGCGGTGGGTAAGGTTGCGGAAATCCTCTGCCGAGACCTTGCGATGGAGCGCTGTCACCTCACGCCTCTCCCGCCGTCATCGCCGGCCTGGTCATGACGGCTTCATCCCGGGACCGTCGCGAGCCCGTTACAGACGGCATGGGTTATCTTATGGGTCGACGCGCTGCCTTTCAGGTCGGCGCTGAGAAAGCCGCCAGCCAGGCAGTCTTTCGTCACACGGCGGATGCGATCGGCGGCCCGACTGAGCTTCTCGTCGCCATGCTTGTGGCCAAGCCAATCCAGCATCAATGCCGCCGACAGGATCGTCCCATAGGGATTGGCAATACCCTTGCCGGCAATGTCGGGGGCGGAACCGTGCGCGGCCTGGAAGAAGCCGTTCGTCTCGCCGATCTCGGCGGAGGGCGCCATCCCCATTCCGCCGACCGTCGCGGCGGCCAGGTCAGACAGGATGTCGCCGAACATGTTCTCGCTGACGATGACGTTGAAATGGCCGGGCTTCAGCACGAGATGCATCGCCATGGCGTCGACCAGCGCGTGCTCGGTCGCGATGTCGGGATAGCCCTTCGCCACCTCGTCGAAGACGGAGCGGAAGAAGGCATAGCTGCGCAGCACGTTGGCCTTGTCGCAGCAGGTGACGCGGCGCACACCGTCGAGAGGGGCGCCACTGGACTTGCGCGCCAGTTCGAAGGCCTTGCGCACGATGCGCTCGATGCCGGGGCGCGTCTGCACCAGCGTGTCCACAGCGACCTCGCCGCGCAACAGCGCACCCGAGCCGCGCGCGGCGTAAAGCCCTTCGCTGTTCTCACGCAGGATGATGTAGTCGATGTCGCCTGCCTTCACCCCGCTCAACGGGCTCGGCACGCCTTCGAAGAGCCGGATGGGGCGGATGTTGGCGTAGAGGTCGAGTTCGAAGCGAAGCCTGAGCGTGAAATCCAGCCCTGCTTCGGTGCCGTCCGGGTGGACCACGCCGGGCAGGCCGCCCGCGCCATGCAGGATCGCATCCGCCGCCCGGCAGGCCTGGAAAGTCGGCTCCGGAAAACTCTGGCCGGTCTTCAGGAAGTGCTCCGCACCGGCCGGATACTCGCTGAACCGCAGCGGGTTGACGGGGCCGAATGCGGCCTTCACCACCTCGACCGCGGCGGCGCAGACTTCCGGGCCGATGCCGTCGCCATGCACCACCGCGATTTCATAGATATCCTTCATAGCCGGCCCCTCGGAAACAGACGCTCAGATGCACTTGCCGCCATCGACGTTGAGGTCGACGCCGGTGATCATGCTGGCCTCGTCGGAGCACAGGAAGGCGGCGGCATTGCCCATATCCGCCGGCGTCGACAGCCGACCGATCGGAATGGTGGCGACGACGCGGGCGCGGTTCTCCTCACCGGAGCCGATGAAGGTGGATAGCAGCGGCGTGTCGCCGGCGACCGGATTGATTGCGTTGACGCGGATGCCGAAGGGCGCGAGCTCCACCGCCATCGCGCGGGTGGCGGCGATCGCCCAGCCCTTGGAGGCGTTGTACCAGGTGAGGTTCGGGCGCGGTGAGACGCCGCCGGTGGAGGCGACATTGAGGATGGCGCCCGATCTGATGGATTTGAAATGCGGAACGACCGCGCGGGCGCCGTTATAGATTGAGCGCATGTTGACGTTGGCGATGCGGTCGAACAGGCCTTCGTCCATCGTCTCCAGCGGCAAGGGCGGCTGGGCGACGCCGGCATTGTTGACCAGTATGTCGAGGCCGCCAAAGGCCGAGCGGGCGAAATCGGCGGCCGCTACGAAGCTCTCCGGTGTCGAAACGTCGCCGACGATCGGCCGCACATTCTGACCGACCTCGCTGGCGACCCGCGAAGCAGCCCCTTCGTCGCGGTCCATCAGCACGACCAGCGCGCCCTCGGTGACGAATTTCCTGACGATGCCTTCGCCAAAACCCGAACCGCCACCGGTGACGATGGCGACCTTGCCAGCAAGTCTCATATCTGTTCCTCCGTTGCCGGCACCATCGGGGAAGTCGCTCGCATTGCACAGTCCGATTATCTGAACGCCCTTTTAGCTTTCCTTGTTTGAGGTCGTCGGCGGCGGGAGTAATAGTCGCCACGGAATTCGTGAGGAGGAAGAGATGACAGTGAATTTCGACCCGAGGGCGAAGGCCACGACGCTCTACCACGGCGAATTCCGGCCGATGTTCATCGGCGGCAAATGGGTTCCGGCCCAGTCCGGGCAGGAGATGCAAGCGCTCAACCCGGCGACAGGTGAGGTGCTGGCGACAGTGCCGCGCGGGGGAGCCGCGGATGTCGATGCGGCGGTGGCAGCGGCGCGCGCGGCCTTCGAAGGCCCATGGTCCAGATTCTCGCCCTATGAGCGGCAGTGCGTGCTGCTGCGCATCGCCGATCTGTTCGAGACGCATTGGGAGGAGCTCAGCGTCTCGGACACGCTCGACATGGGCCTGCCCATCACGCGCACGCTGGCCAACCGGCGCCGTGTCATCGGCATGCTGCGCTTCTATGCCGGCATGGCGACGGCGCTGCACGGCGAGGCGATCGACAATTCCATTCCCGGCGAGATCGTCAGCTTCACAAGGCGCGAGCCGGTGGGGGTCGTCGGCGCGATCATTCCCTGGAATGCGCCGACCGCCGCCTCGATCTGGAAGATCGCGCCGGCGCTCGCCACGGGCTGCACCATCGTGCTGAAACCTTCCGAGGAGGCATCGCTGACGCCGCTGCTGATCGCGCGGCTGATGCAGGAGGCCGGCGTGCCCGACGGCGTGGTCAACATCGTTACCGGAACCGGGGCCGAGGCCGGCGCGCGGCTGGCCGAACATCCCGACGTCAACAAGATCGTCTTCACCGGCTCGACGCTGACCGGGCAGGCCATCGCACGGGCGGGTGTCGCCAATCTCAAGCGCGTTTCACTCGAGCTTGGCGGCAAGTCGCCGATCATCGTCTGCCGCGACGCCGACATCGACAAGGCCGTTCCGGTCGCGGCGATGGCGGTGTTCGTGCATTCGGGCCAGATCTGCATTGCCGGCTCGCGGCTGTTCGTGGCGCGCGAAATCCATGACGAGTTCGTGCGCCGGGTCGCCGCGTTCGCCGGCAAGCTGCGCATCGGCCATGGCATCGAGGCGGAGACGGAGATCGGGCCGCTGATCAATGCCAGGCAGGCCGGTAAGGTCGAGGACTATATCAAGGCCGGTAACGATGAGGGCGCGGAGCTGGTTGCCGGCGGATCGCGGCTGACGGGCGAACTCTATGACAGCGGCAACTTCATCGCGCCGACTGTCTTTGGCGAGGTGTCGGACCAGATGACCATCGCGCGGGAGGAAATCTTCGGACCGGTCATTTCCGCCATGCCCTTCGATACGCTCGATGAAGCGGTGGCGCGCGCCAATGCGACGCCCTATGGTCTGGCGGCCGGCATCTTCACCACCCATCTCGGCACCGCGCACAAGCTCGCGCGCCGCGTCAAGGCCGGCTCGGTCTGGGTCAACATGTACCATGCCATCGATCCCGCCGTGCCGTTCGGCGGTATGAAGATGTCCGGATACGGCCGCGAGGGCGGCATCGAACACCTGCATGAGTATCTGGAGACCAAGTCGGTCTGGATCCAGACCGACTAGGCTGTGTCCACCACTTCGTCATCCTAGGGTCTGCGCCGCGTCGCTTCGCTCCTTGCTTCGCCCTAGGATGACGAAGCGTGGCGGTGGTCAGTGCGCCAGTTCGCGCAGATTGGTGCGGATCAGGTTCATCAGCTGTTCGGAAAAGCTGTGGTGCACGTAGCCGCGGGCGGTGATGATGCCGACCGAGCGGTGGGCGTCGCGATGGTCTATCGGCACGACGCGCATGCGCTCGTCATTGCGCGAGATGGCAATGCCGGGCACGACGCAGACGCCCAGTCCGGAGGACACGAGCGCCACGGCGGTCTGCGCGCTTTCGACTTCATATTGCGGCTTGAGTTCGATGCCTTCCGCCGCCGTCAGCCTGTCGACAAGGCCGCGCACCGCCGTCTTGCGGTTGAGCAGGATCAGCGGATAGCGCAGCAGGTCGGCGAGCAGCAGTTTCTTTTCGCCGCCGTATATTTCCGTGGGGACACAAGCCATCAGCGGATCGTCGAGGATCGATTCGAACTGAAAGTCGGTGAGGTTCGGCAGTTCGGGGCCGATGTAGAACTCGACCTCCTGCTGCTGCAAAAGGCCAAGGGCCGCCTGGGGCGGGGTCTCGATGACCTCGACGATGCTGCGGGGATAGCGCAGCTTGAACGTCGCGAGGATGTCGCCCAGCCGGCTCGCCGCAAGCGTCGGCGCGCAGGCGATCTGGACCTTGCCCTTGCGGCGCGCGGCGATCTCGGTCAGCCGGTCGAGGCTGGTCTGCACCTGCGACATCGCATTTGCGATCTCCTCGAACAGGACTTGGCCTTCCGGCGTCAGGCTGGCACGCTGCGCGGTGCGGATGAAGAGCGAGATGCCGATCTGCTCCTCGAGGTCGCGGATCTGCATCGAGACCGCCGATGGCGAGCGGTTGCTCTCTTCGGCAGCACGGCGGAAGCTGCCGTTTTCGGCCGCAAGCAGGAACGTCTGCAGAAGTTTGAGGTTGATGCTGGACATTTCCGCTCGGGCAGGTGGTCAGACCTCCTGACCTATTCAGACGCGGAACTGATTGCAAGGCAATAGGACCGGGCCAGGCATTGCTCCTGGCTTAGATCGGTTGGATGATTGGTAGAATAATCGACCGATCTAACTCTTTATTTTCACGTAATTCCGGACGGAAAACCGCTACGCACTTTTCCTGGAATTACTTTTGCCAGCAAAGATATCCCTCTTCGAACTCGGATCAGTGGACCGCGGCGAACATGACACGTTCTTCGGTCGCTTCGGACAGCATCATCTCCTCGACCACGCGGCCGCGCTTCACGACCAGGATACGATCGGAAACGGCAAGGATTTCAGGCAGATAGGAAGAGATCACGACGACAGCCATGCCCTGGTCGGCGAGATCGCTGATGAGCTGGTGGATTTCGACGATGGCGCCGACGTCGACTCCGCGCGTCGGCTCGTCGAAGATCACCAGCTTCGGCTTCTGGATCAGCGACTTGGCGATCACGACCTTTTGCTGATTGCCGCCGGAGAGTTCGATCATCCGGGCGCGGTCGCTGATCTGCCGCAGACTCAGGCGCTCGCCCCATTCCCGGGCAAGCTGCCTGGCACGCGCCAGCGACACCATCGAGACCGGGTTGGCTCCCTCGGTCAACTCGCCCATCTGCAGGTTCTCGCCCGCCGTCATGGTTTCGAAGAAGCCGTCGAACTTGCGGTCTTCGGTGACGTAGACGATGCCGTCGCGCACCGCGGGCCTCGGCACGCGGTAGCGCACCGATTTGCCGAGCAGGCGGATTTCGCCGCCATGGAAGATGTCGCGCTTCAACAGGCCGGCAACGACCTTGGCCATCTCGGTGCGCCCGGCGCCGACGAGGCCGAACATGCCGGTGACCTGGCCTGAAAAGACCGAGAATGAGGAGTTGCGCACCAGGCCTGCGCAGGACAGGTTCTCGACGGAAAGTACCTTGTCGCCATAGGGTCGTGCCACGCGCTTGACCTCGCCGTGCAGCGTCTCGGTCAATGTCCGTCCGACCATGGCCTGCACGACGGTTGCGCGCGTAAAACCCTTGGCGTCACCCGACGCCACGATCTCGCCATCGCGCATGACGGTGATGCGGTCGGCGACGGCAAGCGCCTCTTCGAGCGCATGGCTGATGAAGATGATGGCAATGCCTTCCTTGACCAGGCGATGGAGCAGGTTGAAGAAGTGGCTCTTCTCTTCCGGGGTCAATGTCGCGGTCGGCTCGTCGAAGATGATGACGCGGGCCTTGTGGTGGACGGCGCGCGCGATCTCCACCATCTGCTTGTGCGCGGCGCCCAGCGTGCTGACCTGCGCGGTCGGATCGACCTGGAAGCCCATGCCGGCCAGGAATTGCCGCGCCTGGATGTAGAGGCCGCGCAGCCGGTTGAACATCTTCTCTTCGCCGAGATACAGGTTCTGCGCCACTGTCATGGCCGGCACCAGATTGGTTTCCTGGAACACCATGGCTATGCCGGCGCGCAGTGCCTCGGCGGGCGTCGAGAAGGAGACGTCCTTGCCGTCGAAGCTCATCTTGCCCTCGGTCAGCTTGAACACGCCCGCCATGACCTTGGTCAGGGTGGATTTGCCCGCGCCGTTTTCGCCGAGCAGCGCATGGATCTCGCCCTTGCGCAGGTCGAAATCGACGTTCTTGAAGGCAGGGATGCGCGAGAACGCCTTGGTCGCGTTCCTGAGCTCGATGATGTTGGCGTCCGACATCGCTTAACCTCGCTTGCCGCCGGCAGCGCCGGCCACGCGCACGACCCTCGAGCCGCCGCGCGAGGCGACCAGCAGATCGTCGCCAGACTCGCAGGCGCTGACCGTGCCGTGCACCTTGCCGTCGGCGCGCGAATGGAAGCTCGACAGCGGCTTCATGTTCTGGTCGCAGTGCACCACCAGCCCGTATGACCGGGTGACGGCATAGGGCTTGAGCACATTCATCTGCTTCAACTGGCTGCCTTGCATCGGCTCGCGGTAATCGCGCCATGAGCTGAGCGACGGCGCCATCCAGAACTGTTCAGGGACTTCGGCCAGCATGCGCTTGCGATAGGTCTCCTCGCGCAGGATGAACTCCACCAGCTGGTTGCGGACGGAATAGAAGGTCAGCCAGTAGCCGGCGTTGAAGGCAGGCGCGATACGAGCGGGGTAGGCCGGCAGATGTTGCAGCACCGCCGTCGTCGTTTTGGTGGCAAGGTCGATCGCCAGCACACGGTGGCGCCAGGCCTCCGTGACATAGATGCGGTTGGAGCCGGTGGTGGCTATGCCGGCCGGCCAGGCCAGTCCGTCCCTGATCAATTCCAGACGGCCGCTTTTCAGATCGAGGCGCCAGAGCGAACCAGAAGCGTTCTTCTGCATCAGATCGCGGCGCCAGCCGCCCGCCGGCACCGAGGCCGAGCCGTTGGCGATCAGCACGGTGTTGCTGTCGAGGAAGGTGAGGGCGGTGATGCAGGTGAGGCAGCGGGCCTCGTCGCCTGTTGCTTCGCGCCCGTCATGGAGACCGCCTCGGATGACCACGCCCTTGCCGTCGACCGCCAGGGCGGTCATGCCGCGGGCATGGGCAAGTGCTGTGATCTCGCCAGGGAATTGCTGTAGCACTTCTGCGTGGCCATCAACGCCGAAACGCACCAGCGAGGCGGTGCTGCTGGCCAGCACGCCTTTGTCGGTGCGCACGAGATTATCGGCATCGGCGAGGCTGGCGAAGGTCTCGGCTTCCTCCAACCCCTGGTTGGGCAGCAAGGGCCCGTCGAGCGTCGGCACCGTCACCGCCCAGTCGCCACGGCCGAGAAAGCGGTCGAAAAGCTGGCTCACGGCGCTCATGCCTTGTTGCCCCAGTAGGAATCCGAGCTGAACCAGTCGGGATCGACACCCGTCAGCGGCAGGGTTCCCATGCGGTTGTTGAAGATGCCGCAGAGATAGAGCACGCCCTTGTGCTCGCGCATCGAGGTGATCATCGGATGTTTCTCGCCCGCCCGGTCCCACAGGCTTTCGAGGATCTGGCCCTTCTCGTCGAAGCGCAGCACGCAGCCGGTGTTGAGGTTGGGCATCAGCCAGGCATCTTCAGAAACGCGCCGCGCCATGCGGCGGCGGAAACCCGGCATTTCCAGCGACAGGTCGAGTGCCGGCGTGCGCATGCCCATCAAGGCGAGCCAGTAGGTTCCGTCCGAAGCGCGGTTGATGTTGTCGGGATAGCCGGGCAATCCCTCGATGACGCGTTCGACCTTTCCCTTCTTCGGGCCGTCGAAATAGTAGCGGCTGATGCGGCAGGCCCAGCTTTCGGCGAACAGCACGGACTGGCCGTCGAATGCCGTGCAGATGCCATTGGGGAAGACCAGGTTCGACAGGAGCGTGCGCGTCGAACCGGATTTCGGATCATGGACGATGATGCGTCCGTTGCCACGGCTTTCCAGCGCATCGGCGTACCAGTCGTGCATCTCGAAACGCACGGTGGCTTCGGAAAACACGATGCGCCCATCCGGAAGGATGTCGCAGTCGTCGGCGAGCTTCATCGTGCTGTCGTCGACGACCGAAGTCAGCGAGCGGTTGGTCTCGGCGGTAAGCAGCTTCACCTCACCGTTCGGCGCGACCCGGTAAAGGCCCATGCCGGCGACGCAGATGACCAGATTGTCGTCGCGGTCGAAGGCCATGCCGAGCGGCGAGCCGCCAATGTGGGCGAACACTTCGCTCTCGGTGTAGTGCGGCGGCTTGAAGCGCAGTATGTCGCCCTGGCGGGTGCCGGTGTAGAGCCGGTCCTGGCGGTCGAAGATCACATCTTCGGCGCCGTCGAGGACGCCAAGGCCGATCACGCCGACATCCTTGAGCCGGTCGTTCACCGCGATCGGCGTGCCTGGCGCGGTCGAGATCGGCTCGCGCATCTTGGCGAAGGTCGGCGAGATGTAGACGCTGCGCAGGATCTTGTGGCGGTTCTTCACCCAGCGCACGTCGAGCAGGACCGAGAAAAGCAGCACGAGACCGAGGATCAGATAGTTGACCGGGCCAGACACGGCCAGAGCGAGCAGGCTGTTCGACAGGACGAGCACGAAGATCGTCCCCATCAGAGCCTTGGCCACCGAGCCGCGCCCGCCGCCAAGCGAGATGCCGCCGAGCACGGTCGCGGTCAGGACCTGCAGTTCGAGCCCGGTGCCGATATCGGAAGCAGCGCTGCCGATGCGGGCCGAGAAGAAGAAGCCGGAGAGCGCGACCAGCACCGAGCAAAGAACGTAGGCGCTGAACAGGGTAAAGCGCACATTGATGCCGGCATTGTACGCGGAGCGGCGCGCGCCACCGACAGCGAACAGCCGCCAGCCATAGCGGGCGCGCGACAGCATGAGGTGGATCACCAGTGCGATGACCACGAAGACGACGAAGGAGGTCGGCACGCCCCAGATCGTGCCGAAGCCGAGAAAATCATAGGTCGGGGAATCCGGCCCGCTCGTGACGATCGGTGTCGAGACCTGCGGGAAGATGACGTCGAAGGTCGAACGGTAGATGATGAGCGTCACCAGCGTGGTCAGGAATGCCCGCATGCGCAGGAAGCCGACCAGGAAGCCGTTGATGGCGCCGCAGACGATGCCGAGCCCGAGGCAGGCCACCAGGCCGGTGCCGAAACTCCATTGCCCGACATTCATGCCGTAGAGCGTTACCAGCACGGCCAGCGCGAAGGTCGAACCGACCGACAGGTCGATGCCGCCCGAGACCATGACGATGGTCATGCCGAGCACGACCAGACCGAGCTCGGCGGTCTGGCCGCTGAGATTGGTCAGCGTCGCCACGCTGAAGAAGCCCGGCACGATCGAGCCGAAGATCGCGCACAGAATGACCAGCGCCGTGAAGGGGATGACGCTGTCGATCCACTTCTTGCTCAGGATCTCCCCGACCACGTGGTCGGGGAGCAGGCGGTAGCGCCAGCGCACAAGGCTTTCGGCCATGCTCATCAAGACAGTCCGTTACTTGAGCTCGTCCAGTTTCCAGCAGTTCCTGCCGGTGGCGTTGGTCTTGTCGACGCGGGTGATCGGACCGAAGAATATGGTCTTCTCGCTTCCCGCCTGCCGCTCGGGGTGCTGCAGCAATTCCGAAATCTGCTGCGCGGCTATCTCTGCCTGGATGGGCGAATTGAAGTTGAAGATCACATCGAGCAGGCCGTTCTTGATGCTCTCGCAGCCCGTGGCGCTGCCTGCGCCATTGGTGACGATGGTGACCTGGTCCTGCTTGCCGGCAGCCGCGACAGCGGCACCGGCGCCGACTTCGGCGTTGTCCCAGATGCCCATGATGCCGCACAGGTCCGGATGCTGCTGGAGGACCGTCTCGGTGATCTGGCGGGCCTTTTCGCTCATGTAGTCGGCCGGCTGGTCGGAGACGAGCTGCAGTTCTGGATTGGCCTTGAGGACCTCATCGATGCCGGTGCGCATGTAGATGTTGGCAGCACCCGTCTGCACGCCGGCAAGCCAGACCACCTTGTGCGAGACGGCGTTCGGCCCGGTGCAGTGCTTGGCCAGTTCGCCCATTTCGAGGCGGCCCATCTCGATCCAGTCATTGCCGACATAGGAGTCGGTCTGGGTCGCCGACTGCATGTTGACCTGCAGCACCTTGATGCCGGCGGCCTGCGCCTGCTTCAGCAGGCGTGCGTAGGTTTGCACGTCCGGATTCTGCACGATGATCAGGTCCGGCTTCTCGGCGATGGCGCCCTGCATGGCGCGGATGCCGGCATTGGTGTCGCCGTTGGGATCGCGCACTTCGAGGCTGAAGCCGTAACGGGCGGCGTGCCGCTGCCACACCACGACCCAGGACTGGTTGAGGTCCATGCCTTGCGAGATCGGCACGAAGATGACCTTCTTGCCCTTGAGCGCTTCCAGATAGGGCGCGCGCCCGACCTGGTCGGTCTCCTGCGCGGTGGTGACGTTGGCGGCGCCCAGCAGCGAAAGCGCCGTCAGGCCCGCGAACAGGCTGGTCTTGAGTAACTTCATGGTTTCCTCCCTGATTGATGTCTCGGGTTGTTGTTTCAGATGTCGCCGCTCTGCGAGGTTTGCTCGTCGCGCGGATTGATGATGGCGTCGATCGCCAGCGCGCCCAGCAGGATCACGCTCTTGATCAGGTTCTGGCTGGTGTAGCTGAAGTTCAGGATCGTCATGCCGTTGGTCAGGATGCCGACCAGGATGGTGCCGACGATGACGTTGCGCACGCCGCCCTGGCCGCCGGAAAGGCCGATGCCGCCCAGCACCACGACCAAAAGCACGTCGTAGATCAGGCTGGAATTGTACAGGCGGGTGTCGATGCCGGTGACCAGCCCCAGCATGATGATACCGGCGGTAAAGGCGATGAGCGCGCTGATGACGTATTGGGTCACGATGATCGGGCGCGTCGGCAGGCCGGTGGTGCGGGCCGCGTCAGGATTGTCGCCCGTTGCATAAACCAGCCGGCCGAAGCGGGTCTTTTTCAGGAAGAAGCCCATCAATGCTGCGACCGCCGCGAAGATGACCACGACCATCGGGATGCCGAGGACGGTGCCGCTGCCGACGAATTTCAGCCAGCCGATGTTCGACGGGGCATAGAGCACGTCGGAGGCAAAGACGATGCGGCCGGAGCCGTAGACCGAGGAGGCGATGGCAAGCGTGGCGAAGATCGGCGGGATTTCGGCCACCGCCACCATAATGCCGGTGAACAGGCCGATTGCCGCGGCGAGAAGGGCGCCGCAGACAACGGCCAGCGTGAAATCGACGCCCCAGGTGGAAATCCAGATGCTGAAGGCGACGCCGACCACCATCACCGCCACCATGGTCAGGTCGATGCCGCGGCCGACGACGATGAAGCCCATGCCGACGGCGAGCGTGCCGAGGATCGAAACGTTCTTGAGGATGGCAACGATGTTGCCCTGGCTCAGGAAATTGTTGAGCGTCGCGGAGAAAACGATGAAGAGGATGACCGAGATCGCGACGACGACCAGCTCCTGGGACATTTTGATGCCCATGCGCGCGCCGTCGGATTTGCCCGAACCAGCCAATTCCATTCCTCCCTCGCTGCCAGCCTCAAGCGACAGCATAACCTGAGCGGCCTAGCCACTCCGGCGTTCCTCCACAGCCCAAGCCGGCTGCCTCCCCGAAGACCATTGCGGCTCGAGGCGGCAGGGGCAATTTCGATTTTCTGATGCGCTGTGCAGTTTGTTCGTGTGGAGACCCGGGTGCCAAACCGAAGTGTCCCGGGATGGCGGCGTGCCGACAAAGCTCTTCGGATTGTTGCGAAAAGTTGCCCGCAACGTCAGCCCGATATCGCCCGGCTTTTGATTTACAGTGGAAAGGGAGAGATGAACTTCGCCAGGATTTTCATCACTTTGAAACCTCACCTAAGCTGGCGAACCATTCAGCTCGGCCACCTTGCGGCGGAGATCGTCGATGTAGTCGTCGGCCCCGAGCACCTTTCCGGTTGCGGCCTTCATGATTTCGGCTGGAGCCAGCGAGCGGCCGTGACGATGCACCTTGTCTGCCAGCCACGACCTCAGCGGCGCATAGTCGCCGTCCTCGAGGCCGCGCTCAATCTCGGGCACCTTGGTCGCCGCCTTGAACAGTTGCGAGGACATTATATTGCCCATCGTGTAGGTCGGGAAGGATCCGATCATGCCCGCCGACCAATGTGCATCCTGCAAAACGCCCAGCGTGTTGGTTGGCACATCGAGGCCAAGATAGCTGCCGACCTTGTCCGCCCAGACATCAGGAAGGTCGGCGACACGCAGGCTGCCGTCCATCAATCCGGCCTCGATCTCCGAACGCAAGATGATGTGCAGGTCGTAGGTGAGTTCGTCGGCCTCCACCCGGATCAGGCTAGGGCGTGGCGCATTCACCGCGCGCCAGAACTCGGCGACCGAGACATCGGCGAGTTGATCGGGAAACTCGGCTTGCAATGCCCCGAAATTCTGGTCCCAGAAGCGCCGAGAGCGGCCGACGCGGTTCTCCCACAGGCGTGATTGCGATTCATGCATGCCGAAGCTGGTGCCGCCCACCGCGTAGAGATTGAGGAAGTCGGTGGTGAAGACCGAACGCGTGAACTCGGGCGCAACGCCCTGCTCGTAGATGCCGTGGCCGGCTTCGTGCCAGACAGCGAAGAGGCCGCCTGGCAGCCAATTCTCACGGAAGCGGCCAGTGATGCGTACATCGGTACGCGTGAAGGAAATCTCGAACGGATGAACCGTGTCGTCGAGCCGGCCGCGCTCGAAGTCGTACCCCATGCGAGCGGCCACCGCCTTCGAGAATGCTTTCTGCTTTTCGATCGGATAGGTGCGTTCCAGAACATCGACGCGCGCCGGCCGGGCTTGCAGCGCAGCCTGGAGCAGCGGTCCGATCGCACCTTTCAGTTCGGCGTATAGATCCTTGAGCTGCGCCCAGCTTATGTCGGGCTCGAAGGTGCCGCACGCCGCATCGTAGGGGTGGCCGGCATAACCGATATGCTCGCCGATCTCGCGCTGCAGCGCGACGGTTCGCTCGAGCACCGGCGCGAAGGCGGCGAAATCGTTCTCGGCACGCGCCTTGATCCATATCGCCTGGCCCTCGGTCCGCCGCTCTGCTGCTTCCTGCACCAGCCGGGCCGGGATGCGGCCGAGTGTGGCGATCGCGCCCGCCGCGTCGTCGAGTGCCCGCCTTCGAAGTTGATCGCCGGGCATTCCCGTGAGTTCCATGCGCGCAGCGTCGAGGGCCTTCTGCATGCTGTCGCCGGTAGCGATTTCGCGTGCGACCGCCACCAGCGTGCCCAATTGCTTGCCGCGCGCCTCGGCTGCAGCCGGGGGCATCATGGTACGCGAATCCCAGACAAGCACGTTCACCGCGCACAAGATGTCGTTGACCTTGGCGACCTCGGCTTCGAATGCGGCGTAGCTCATCGGCGTCTCACAGCTGTCTGGTCGGAAATTTCGGGTCTTCCGCAGGTCATTGTGCAGTGATTGATACGGATGCCGGTTTGCCGAACTCAGTCAGGTGACAGGCAGCAAAGTGAGCCGGTCCGCGAGCCGACAGTTGGGGTCGCTCGGCAAAGCAACGCTCGAACGCGAACGGACACCGCGTGTTGAACAGGCAGCCGGCGGGCAGATCAAGAGGGTTGGGGAGCTCGCCGCGTGCTGCCGCAACGCGCGTCCGCCGTGACGGGTCGAGTTCGGGCGCAGCATCGAGCAGCGCTTTCGAATAGGGGTGGCGGGGCGCTGCAAACAGCGCTTCCGTTGGGCTGATCTCAACCACTTTGCCGAGATACATCACCGCGACACGGTGCGAGATGTGGCGCACCAGCCTGAGGTCATGCGCGACGAAGACGACGGTGAGCTTCAGCCGTTCCTGGAGATCCAGCAGAAGGTTGATGACCTGTGCCTGCACCGAGACATCGAGCGCGGAGACCAGTTCGTCGGCGACCAGCACATCCGGCTCGACGGCAAGAGCGCGCGCGATGCCGATGCGCTGGCGCTGCCCGCCGGAGAACTCGTGCGGATAGCGGTCGGCGGCGTCCGCCGGGAGCCGGACAAGGCCCAGCAGCTCGGTGATGCGCGTCGGAATATCGGCCTTCGGCCGCATCGCATGCACGCTCAACGCTTCGGACAGAACCTGTCGCACCGACATGCGCGGATTGAGCGAACTGTAGGGATCCTGAAAGATCATCTGGACGCGGCGGTTGAAGGCGCGCCGTTCCCACGGGCGCAGCAAACTGATGTCCTTGCCGTCGAAACGCACCAGCCCTTCGTCCGGCTCCAAGAGCCGCACGAGACAACGCGCCAGCGTGGATTTTCCGCAGCCGGATTCGCCAACGATGCCGAGCGTCTCGCCGCGATGCACCTGCAGATCGACATTGTTCAACGCATGGACAGCGGCAGGCGGTCTGCCGGTAAGTATGTCGGACGCGGTCCGGGGAAAGCGAAACCGCTTGGAGACGCCTTCGACGGAGATCAGCGGCATTTCCCGCATCAGGCCGCCTCCGCCATCGCGGCCACCGTTCGATGATGGAAGCAGGCGACCTCTCTGCCGGCGGCGAAGCTTTCGAGCGGCGGCCGCTCGGCACGGCAGCGATTTGTGGCAAAGGAACAACGTGGGTGAAAGGCGCATCCCTCCGGCAGATCGGTCAGGCCCGGCGGCGCGCCCTCGATCGATAAAAGCATGCTGCGCTCGGCGCCGATGCGCGGCACGGAACCAAGCAGTCCACGCGTATAGGGATGGTGCGGCTCGGCGAACACCTGCGCCACCGTGCCGGTCTCGACGATACGCCCGGCATACATCACCGCCATGCGGTCGCAGGTCGCCGCGACGACGCCGAGATCGTGGGTGACAAACACCACGCTCATGCCGAAGCGGTCGCGCAGGTCGAGGATAAGCTTCAGGATTTGGTCCTGGATGGTCACGTCGAGCGCCGTTGTCGGCTCGTCGGCGAGCAGCAGTTTCGGCGAACTGGCCAGCGCGATCGCGATCATCACCCGTTGGCGCATGCCGCCGGAAAACTGGTGCGGGTATTCGTCGAGCCGCCGCTCGGCGGCTGGAATGCCGACGATGTTCATCAGTTCCAACGCGCGTTGACGGCGGGCGCGGCGGTCGAGCGTTGTGTGGGCGCTGAGATTTTCCTCGATCTGCAGGCGGACCGGCAGAACCGGGTTGAGCGCCGTCATCGGCTCTTGAAAAATCATCGCGATCTCGGCCCCGCGCACCTTGCGCAGGTCCGCCTCGCTCATCGCCATCAGGTCGCGGCCCTGCCATTCGACCTGACCGCTCACCTTGCCCGGTTCGCGCACCAGCCGCACGATCGAGCGCAGTGTGATGCTCTTGCCCGATCCGGACTCGCCGACCAGGCCAACGATCTCGCCTGGCGCGACATCGAGACTGATGCCGTCGACGACGGTGGCCGGGCCTCGCGGTGTGACGAAAGTGGTGGTGAGGCCGCGCACCTTGAGACCGCCGCCAGGCATTGGCACCGTCATCGGTTGACCCTCAGAAGATCCGCCAGCGCGTCACCGGCGAGGCTGAAGCCGAGGCCGGTGACGACGATGGCGATGCCGGGGAATACGGTCACCCACCATGCGGTGGTCATGAAATTCTTGCCGTCAGCGATCAGCACGCCCCACTCGGCGGCTGGCGGCTGCGCGCCAAGGCCGAGATAGCCGAGGCTGGAGCCGAGCAGGATGGCGAGCGCCATGTCGGTCATCCAGTAGACGACGGCCGGCGTTATCGCATTGGGCAGGAGATGGCGGAATATGATGCGCATGTGGCCATACCCCATGCCCCGCGCCGCGTCGGCATAATCGAGCCGGCGCTGGATCTTGATCTCCGCCGCGACCAGCCGGGCATAGAACACCCAGCCGATGACGCCGACGGCGATGTACATGTTTCCCAGACCGGGACCGAGCACCGAGACGATGGCGATGACCAGCACCAGGAACGGAAAGGTGATGACCGCATCAACCACACGGCCAAACAAGGCTTCCGCCCAGCCGCCGACATAGCCGACCAGGGCACCGACAATGGTACCGAAGACAAAGGGCGCGGTGGTTGCGAACACCGCGATCTGCATATCGATGCGATAGGCGTGGATGACGCGGGACAGCATGTCGCGGCCGAAATTGTCGGTGCCGAACGGGTGCGCAGCGCTCGGCGCCTGCATGATGGCGTTGTAGTCGAAGGCGGTCGGATCGTAGGGCGCGAAGAGACCCGGAAAGAATGCCATGGCAAGGCTCGCGCCGAGCACGATGATCGCGCCGACAAGTGTGCCCGGCAATGCGCGGCGCCGTTTCGCGGGCAGGGCGATCTGGACGGTGCCGGCGCTCATCGCGCCACCCGTGGATCGAGCCATGCCTGGACGATGTCGGTGAGGAGAAAGGTGAATGACACGAGCAGCGCCAGCGCGATCGTCAACCCCTGGATGACGGGATAGTCGCGGCCGTAAATGGCCTCGATCATCAGCCGCCCGGCGCCGGGAATGGCGAACACCGTTTCGGTGATGACCGCGCCGCCGAGCAGCGTGCCGATCGACAGGCCGAACAGGGTGACTGTCGAAATGAGCGCATTGCGCAGGACATGGCGCGTCATGATCACCCTCGCGCGAAGGCCCTTGGCGCGGGCAAAGTCGACATAGTCGGCGCCAACCACCCCGATGATGGCGGCGCGCAGATTGCGCATGAGCACGGCGGAAAGGCTGAGCGCCAGCGTCAAGGCGGGAAGGAAGAGATGGTAGAGATCGTCGAGGAAGTTCTCGCCGTAGCCGCCGACCGGAAACCAGCGCAATTTCGCGGCAAACACGGTCAGCAGCACCAGTCCGACATAGAAGACCGGCATCGACAGGCCGATCTGGAAAGTGCCTCGAATGATGGTGTCGGGCGCGCCGCCACGGTTGAGCGCCGCGACGAAGGATAGTGGCACCGCCACCAGCAGCGCGATCAGGGCGGCCATTCCGGTGAGCATCAATGTGACGGGGAGGCGATGCGCGATCAGTTCGATCACCGGCAGCTTCAGGCCGATCGAGTTGCCGAGATCGCCGGTAAAGACCGCCCTGGTGAAGTAGAGGAACTGCACGGGGATGGGCTGATCGAGCCCGAGCTTGGCATTGATGCGCTGGACGTCGGCGTCGATGGCGCGGTCGCCTAGCATGGCGCTGGCCGGATCGCCCGGCAAAAGCCGAACGAGGATGAAGGTGACCACCAGAATGAAAGCGATGGTCGGAATGGTCTGCAGAACTCGTCGGAAAATGAAGCCCAACAGCGGCAAGAGGTGATCCAGACCTTGTTGAATTGGAGCAAGATGGCGGCGAACGACGGGACGCTCGCCGCCTCAGGCGATCAGCCTACTTCTGCAGCCACGCGGCGCCAAAGATATTGTTGCCGAGCGGGATCTGCACGAAGCCTTGTACCTTCTTGCTCAACGCGACCGGGTAGGGCGTTTCGTAGAGCGGGACGATCGGTCCGCTGCTGTTGTAGATGTCCTGCATCTTGGCATACTGATCGGCACGCTTGGCGGCGTCGATCTCTTTCTGCGAGGCTTCGAAAAGCTTGTCGGCTTCGTCGCTCTTCCAGCCGCTGTGCAGTGCACCGATGGTCGGCGAATAGACGAAGTACGAAGCGATTTCGTTCGGATCGGCGATGTCGTCGGTCCACGCCGCCTCGCGCATCGTGAACGTGCCGTCGCGGTATTGCTGGGTGCGGCTCGGATTGTCGACCTGCTGCAGGTCGAGCTTGATGCCAATCTGGCCCCACATCTGCTGCAGCGCCGTGGCGATGCCGATTTCGTCCTGATTGCCAGCAAGCACGAGCAGGCTGGTTTGGAAGCCGTTCTCGAAGCCGGCGTCCTTCATCAGCTGCTTGGCCTTGTCGAGATCGTAGGGATAGAGCGGCTTGTCACCGGTGTGCAGCGGCGTCGCCGTAGACATGAACGAGGTCATCGGCGAGCCCACGCCATGGGTCACCACCTGGATGATCGCCTCCTTGTTCGTCGCGTAATTCATCGCCTGACGTACTTTTTCGTTCGACAGCGGATTGTCCTTGTCGCCGATCTTCGGGCGCACGTTCATGGTGATGTATTCGACGCGGGTCGACGGGTAGAGTTTCATGTCGATGCCGTCGGCCTGCTTCAATTCGTCGACGCGCGCATAGGGGATGAATTCCGCGCCATCGATCTCGCCCGACTGCAATTTCAGGATGCGCGTGGCATCGTCGGGGATCACTTCGAAATCGATGCCGTCGAGGTAGGGCAGCGGCTTGCCGTCCTCGCCCTTGGCCCAGTAGTTCTCGTTGCGGATCAGCTTCATCGACTGGCCGTGGTCCCAGGACTGCAGGACGAACGGACCGGAACTGATCGGATGCGCCGAGAAGCTCTTCGCCTTTTCCTCGTCGGTCGTCCCTTCCGACGCCTCGAACGCCTTCATCGGCAGGATCGCGGTGTTGAACACGGTGAGCGCGGCAAGGATCGCCGGATCGGTGTTCTTGAGTTTGATGATGACGGTGTGATCGCCTTCGGTGGTAACGTCCTGGATCGAGCCGACCAGGAAGCCCCAGATGCCTTTCTTCGGATCGGCGGCACGCTTCAGCGACCATTGCACGTCGGCCGGGGTGATCGGCGAGCCATCGGAGAACTTGATACCATCGCGCAGTGTCAGCGTGACCGTGAGCCCATCGTCGGAGACCTTCCAGTCCGTCGCCAGCCCCGGCTTCAGGCCCTTGCCGTCGTCCGTGGGCAGGATCAGCGTGTCGTAGAGATTGGACAGGACCCAGATGTCGACATTGGCATCGTTGAGCACCGGATCGAGAAAGAGACTGTCGGCATAGCGACCGTATTTCAGCGTACCGCCGCGTTCGACCGCAAGCGCGCCGTAGCTGGTACCAACGAGAAGTGCCGCGCTCAACGCAGCCTTGACGAGCATGTTCATGACGGCTCCCGTACCTCTAGAGGGAAATTTCAAGTGTTCTTGTTGGCCATAACGTTTTCACGCGTGGCCTATCCTGTCAACGGAATTGTCCCACGAAAAGTCCTCTCCTGGCGCAAGAACGTGCTTGTCACCCTAGATCGACCGGACTAAGCGTTATAGCTGAATGATACAGTTGATTGGACCAACCTGAATGGAGTTCTCGGTTGACCGCGATCTGCCCGTGCCGCTGCGCACGCAGTTGCAGGGGCTGATCGAATACGGCATCGCCTGTGGCGAATTGGTGCCGGGAGAGTTGCTGCCGTCGGTCAGGGAACTGGCCGAGCGCGTCGGCGTGGCGCCGATGACGGTCAGCCAGGTCTATGGCGACCTCAAGGCTTCAGGCATGATCGAGACGCGTCCGGGGTCCGGCTCATTCGTCACCGGCAGTGGGCGCGCGCGGCTTGCCGCCCGTCCGGAGGCGATGGAGCTGCACAGGCGGATCGACGCGCTGATCGATGCCGGGATTGCCGCGGGGATCAGGCCGGCCGAACTCGTTTCGCTGGTCAGCGCGCGCGCCTTCTATCGCGACAGCATAGGTGCCCGCACCAGGATCGTCATGATCGGACTGTTCACGGACGCCACCGCCAGCTATTCGCGCTTCATCGCCGCGCGCCTGGGAAATAGCGTGACCGTCGAGCCGCTGACGATCTCGGCCATCGAACGAGATCCCGCCGCCCGTGCCCGCGCCAATTCGGCCGATCTCGCCGTCACTTTCGTCAACCGGCAGCGCGAGGTGATGTCGCTGGTCACCAACACCAAGGTGGTGTCGATCAGCTTCATCCCTTCGGAAGAAACGCGCAAGGCGCTGGCCGCGCTGGATTCGCTGGCGCGCGTCGCCGTCATCTCCCGGTTTCCGGATTTCCTGCCGATCATGAAGGCCGGCGTCCAGCGCTTCGCCCCTCATGTCGAGCACCTGACCGGCGCTACGCTCGAGACGCCGGATCTCGAGGAACTGCTTGGCGCGTCCGACGTCGTGGTGTTTGCCAGCGGCGCCGAGGACGTCTTGGCAAGGCTTCAAGCGGGTGTCGCGGCGTTCGAATACAGACACGCTCCTGACACGGCCGAGATCGAGCGGGTGCTGGTGCCGCTGGTCAAAGCGGCCGGCGACAACACAACGGACCAGGAGAGGAGGGCGTCGTGAGGATTTCCGAATGCAACTGGCCGCAGGTTGAACAGTATCTGCGCAAGGACGACCGCGCGATCCTTCCGCTGGGCAGCACCGAACAGCATGCGCAGCTGTCGCTGTCAGTCGACTCCATCCTGTCCGAGCGGGTCGCCGCGGAAGCGGCCGAACCGCTCGGCATTCCGGTGTTTCCGGTCGTAGCCTATGGGCTGACGCCCTATTTCATGGCCTATCCCGGTTCGATCAGCCTGCGCACCGAAACCTATATCCGCCTCGTGAGGGACATCCTCGACGGCATGCGCGCGCAAGGGTTCCGGCGCATCCTGATCGTCAACGGCCATGGCGGTAACCAGCCGGCGAGTTCCCTGGCGATCGAGTGGATGGCCGACAATCCGGATACCGCGATTAAATTCCACAATTGGTGGGCCGCCGCCGCAACGATGGGCAAGGTGCTGGAGATCGATCCGGTCGCCTCGCACGCCTCCTGGATGGAGAATTTCCCCTGGACCCGGCTTGCGGGCGTGAAGCTGCCGACGCAGCAGAAGCCGATGATCGATCTTGCCCGCATGCGGCTGATGTCGCCCAAGGCGGTTCGCGACTATCTCGGCGACGGCAATTTCGGCGGTTATTACGAGCGTCCGGACGAGGACATGCTGGCGATCTGGGACATCGCGGTCAAGGAAACGCGCGATCTGCTCGAAGGTCCATGGTCATGAATGCAGGCACGGCTGGGGGCATGACCGGACCGATCCTGATTTGGGGTGCCGGGGCGATCGGCGGCACGCTCGGCGCGGCCTTCATCCGCGCCGGCCATGCAGTCACCTTCGTCGACAGTGATGTCGGCCACGTCAAGGCGATCAACGCCGAGGGGCTGAGGATTGTCGGGCCGATCCTTCAGGATACGGTGAAGGCGCCGGCGTTTCTGCCGACCGCGCTTGCCGGCCGTTTCGAGCGGATTTTCCTGTGCGTCAAGGCGCATCATACGCGCGGAGCCGCGACGGCGCTGCTGCCGCATCTGGCCGACCACGGCTGTGTCGTCTCGGCGCAGAACGGGCTCAACGAGCTCACCATCGCAGAGATCGTCGGCAAGGAGCGCACAATCGGCTGCTTCGTCAATTTCGGCGCCGATTATCTGGAGCCGGGTGTCGTCCATTACAGCGGCCATGGCGCCGTGGTCATCGGCGAACTCGATGGCAAGCGCACTCCGCGCATCGAGGAACTGCACCGGCTGATGCAGGATTTCGAGCCGAAAGCGGTGCTCACCGACAACATCTGGGGTTTTCTCTGGGGCAAGATGATCTACGGCGCGCTGCTGTTTGCCACGGCACTGACCGACGATGCCATCGCCGATGTGTTCGCCGATCGCCGCTACCGCCCGGTGCTCGCGGCGGTGGGGCTGGAAGTCGGCGCCGTCGCCAAGGCGAATGGCGTCAGGGCGGAGGCGTTCGACGGCTTCGACCCGAGTGCCTTCGCGCCGGGTTCGCCCACCGCCGCCACCGACCGTTCCTTCGACGAGATGGTCGTGCACAATCGCCGTTCGGCCAAGTCCCACACCGGCATCTGGCGCGACCTCGCCATTCGCAAGCGCAAGACCGAGGTCGACGCGCAGATTTTCCCGATCGTCGAGATCGGGCGAAAACTCGGTATCGCGACGCCGCTGACGGCGCGCACCGTCGAGATGATCCATGAGATCGAGGACGGCAAGCGGCAGCTCGTTCTGAGCAATCTCGATGAACTGGCCGAAGCCATGCCGAGCACTCCGGCAAGCGCCCGATGAACATAAGCTTCGACAAGCGAACCGTCATCGTCACCGGGGCGGCGCATGGTTTTGGCCGCGCCATCGCGCAAGGCTTCGCCGAACGCAATGCTGCTGTCCATATCCTGGACGTCAACGAAGCCGGCCTGGCCGAGACACGCGCGCTCTGTGGCGCAAATTGCCGTTCGCATGTCGTCGATGTCGGCGACCGCGATGCCGTACAGTCGGTCGTCGGCGCGATTGAAGCCGATGCGGGCGCAGTGGATATTCTCGTCAACAACGCCGGCGGCGTGCGCGGTCAGGTCGGGCGGCCGCTGGAGGAAATCTCGCCGGCCGACTGGCAGACGATTTTCGACGTCAATCTCTCGGGCGCCTTCTTCATGACGCAGGCCGTGGCGCCAGGCATGAAGAAGCGCCGCTATGGACGCGTCATCAACATTTCCAGCGGTGCCGGGCTCGGCATCAGCCTCACCGGCATACAGGCCTATGCCAGCGCCAAGGCTGGCCAGATCGGCCTGACACGCCAGCTCGCGCATGAACTCGGACCGTGGAACATCACCGTCAACAACGTTGCGCCGGGTTTCGTGCGTTCCAATCCGACCACCGAGCGGCAATGGGAAGCGATGGGCGAGGAGGGCCAGCAAAAGCTCCTCCAGACCATCGCGATGAAGCGGCTTGGCTCACCCGACGACATCGCCGCGATGGTGATGTTCTTCGCCTCCGATTTTGCCAGCTGGGTCAGCGGTCAGGTGATCAGCGTGGACGGCGGCAAGTGAGCGCCGTCGAAGCTTACCTCGTCGCCCACGCCGACGAAGCCTTGGAAGACCTGAAGGCGTTCTGCCGCATCCCGAGCGTCAGCACCGATCCGGCCTATCGCGACGGCATCCGTTCGGCGGCAAGCTTCGTCGCCGAACGGATGACGCGGGCCGGGTTCCCAACCGTCGAGATCGTCGAGACAGATGGCCACCCAGCCGTGTTCGGGGAAATTATCGGCGACGATGCCGCGCCGACCATCCTCGTCTACGGTCACTACGATGTGCAGCCGCCGGATCCGGTCGAGAAATGGACGACGCCGCCCTTCGAGCCGACTGTGCGCGACAACCGCCTCTATGGGCGAGGCGTCTCGGACGACAAGGGCCCGATGCTGATCCCGATCCTGGTCGTCGAGGCATTCCTGAAGACCGCCGGGCGCTTGCCGCTCAACATCAAGATGCTGGTCGAAGGCGAGGAGGAATCCGGCAGCCCGCATTTTTCGCCGCTGGTCGAGAAAATGCGCCAGCGCCTCGCCTGTGACCTCGTTGTTTCCGCCGATGGCGCCATGTGGCGCGCCGACCGGCCGTCGATGACGGTGGCCAGCCGCGGCATGGTTGCGCTGGACGTGGTGGTGACGGGCGCGGCGAAGGACCTTCACTCTGGCCGCCACGGCGGCAGTGCGCCAAATCCCATTCGCGCGCTCGCCGCCATGCTGGCCAGCCTGCACGACAGGGACGGCGTCGTCACCGTGCCGGGCTTCACAGACGGCGTCACACCGCCCGACCCCGCCATTCTCGACGCGATCGACGCTGCCGCCTTCGACACCGCCGCCTATTTCGCTGCGATCGGCGCTCCGGCGCCAGATCCACTGCCCCGCGGCCACGATCTTCTGGTGCGTCAGTGGCTGGTGCCAACGCTTGAATTCAACGGCATATTCGGCGGCTATTCGGGACCGGGGACCAAGACGGTCATTCCTTCGTCGGCGGGCGTCAAGATCACGTGCCGCCTCGTCGCCGGGCAGGAACCCGGCAAGGTTGCCGAGGCGATCCGGCGCCACCTCGAAGCACAATTGCCGACCGGCTATTCGCTTGACGTCAAACGCCACGGCCCCGGCACCAAGGCGTTCTCGATCGATCCCGACCTGCCGGCCCTGGCAATCGCCGAGACGCTGCTCGGCGAGATGATGGGCGCGAAAGCGCTGCGGGTTGCCATGGGTGCGACGATCCCGATCGGCAGCGTCTTCAAGGAGCATCTCGGTGTCGGTACGATCTTCTTCTCGTTCTCGACCTCCGACGAGGACTACCATGCGCCGAACGAGTTCTTCCGGCTGGAGAATTTCAGCCTCGGCCAGATTGCCTGGGCTCGGCTGTTCCAGCGCCTGGGCATGTCGATGAGCGCCGGGATAACCGGGCTTCGTGCCGCCGCGCCGTCTTCCGTGGAGCCGCCGGGCCCGGAAAGAATCCGAAAATAACCGAGCGTAAACCGAAACCGCATTGAAACACATCGATGCGGCGGGCGACATCCCCGCGAAACGCTTTGGGGCGATGGTCGAGCCTCATCAGAAAACCGAGGAGCGCCGCCGATGACACCCGACCAGATTCGACTTGTCCAGGATAGTTTTCGCGAAGTCGTCCCGATACGCGTGGCCGCCGCCGCCCTGTTCTATGAACGCCTGTTCGCTATCGACGAAGGTCTTCGCGCGCTGTTTCCGGTGAGAGACATGACCAAGCAGGGCGCCAAGCTGATGGCGAGCCTGGGCTTCGTCGTGCACGGACTGGATCGTGCCGACACCATTCTCCCGACCGCGCGCGAACTCGCCAAGCGTCACGTGACCTACGGCGTCCAGGAGCGTCATTACCCGATCGTCGGGCAAGCGCTCATCGAGACGCTGGCGGCAGGTCTCGGCACGGCGTTTACGCCGGCGGTCCGCGAGGCCTGGGAGGCAGCCTACGGGTTGCTCGCGAGTGTGATGATCGCGGCTGCCCGCGAGGACCAGCTCGCTGCGTGACGGCAATTGGTGCGATTCAAGTTGGACCAGAGACCTGCAACGTTGCGGCGGCAGCCGACCTTATCGGCCAATTGACTCAAGGTTGGCGCGGACTGATGATTTGCCGTTAGATCTGAACGTGCCGCCGACCTCCAAATTCAAGATGCCGGATCGACGTGAACAACGAACCAAGCTCGCATCCATGGCAGAACTTGTTTCGGGCATTTGCAATAGAGTGGCTATTGCTTTGCGCGTTGGCGCTTGTTGTCAGTCTCGTCATGACGGCGCTTGGCCGTCTCGAGACCTTCCGGTCGCTCGACCGCAGCGTCACCGACGTTATCATGCGCGAACTCGCGCGGGAACGGCTGGCCGGTGCCCCGTCGGAAAAGAGCCTGCGCTACGTCTTTGTCAATGTCGGTGAGGCGACGTGTCGTCTCTGGGCGCAGGCCCGCGGTGAGGCTTGCACTTCCGGCTTCGCGACACCTCGCGACGAACTCGTCGAGATGCTGAAAGCGCTTGCTGGCGCCAATGCCGGCCGAACTGCGATGAAGCTTGTGATGCTCGACGTCGAGCTCGCGCCACAGGCGGGTGACAAAGCGAGCGACAAAGACAAGCTGCTGTGCGCCGAGACATATTCGATCGCGAAGTCGATCCCCGTATTGGCCGTGCGGCCGGTGGTGAACGAAGCCTCGAATCCGGCACGGCCGATTGCCCAAGCCTATCCATCCATTTTCGACGACACCACATGCAGTCCCGATGCCTCGCCCTCGTCACATCCAGATCTCTGGTTTGCGTCCCCACTGCTCCAGCCCGATCCGGACAATGTCGTGCGCTCGGTCTATGCCTGGCATCTCATACGCGGAAATACGCCGGCGGCGGCGCAGCGCATTTCCGGCTTTGGACTGCTTGGCGCCGCGCTGACGGACGAAACAGTCGACCGAAGCGGTCTTGCGTGTCTGTTTCCGGCGTCGCGTCCCGGCTCGAGCGCAAAGTGCGAAGCCAAACCTCTCAACCTGGCAAACCACGTTTACGAGCCATCGGACAAGGACGACTTATCGATCCTGCGGATCCTGTTTTCGCTGCCGTCGGATCCGGGCAGCGCAGTTGCCGCGACCTACACCTATGCGCCATTTGTTTTCCAGACCATCGAAGCCTACGAGTTGCAGCAGCGCCTGGGCGAGAACCCGTCGCTGCTGGATGGGGCTGTCGTCATCATCGGCGGCAGCTACGCGGCTTCCGGGGATCTGCACGCGACGCCTTTGGGACTGCGCATGCCGGGCGCGATGGTGCACGCCAATGCAATTCGCGCGATCGCCGCCGGAACCCTGGTCAACGAGTATGAAGGCTGGGGCTGGGAGCTGCTGCTGATCGGCCTTGCCAGTTCGATCGGCGCCGTCTTCCACGTCGCCGGCCATCAGGCACATGAGCGGCTGCGATCGCCTTTCAATCACATCGCCAAACTCGTCCTGGCCGCGCTCTCGATCGTCGTCACCATCCTGGCGGTATTTATTCTTGGGGCCGTTCATGGGTTCGCCAGCCTTGCGGCTGGAACGGCCATAGCCGTCATGTCGCCGATCATTGCCGTTGCCTTCGAAGGAATGTCCTCTATCCTGCAGGTCATCCGAGAGGCGCTCTCGGCGGCTCTGACCTGGGCGCAGGCGATTGGAAGCCGCCCGCATGTTCCGCCGGCCGGCGAGTGAATTCTGCTGACGGGCCGCTAGGGGGCACGATGGTGGTTAGGCGCTTCGAATTACGGAAGGGGTGCGGACGGTCTGCCTTGGGCGCCGCGATGGCGGTCGCCGTGGTCCTGTCCTGTGCGCAAGCTGCCTGGGGGCAGGACGAGAAGCCATCTCTTTGTGAATGTGGCCCCAACACCCGTGCAAGCGTGATCAAGGTCGAGCGGCAGGCCGGCGCGGACACATGGCTCAGCGTCGAACGGGGCCTCGATGTCCAGCCGGCAAAGGCCGGCTGTTTCCTGCAGCCGGGCGATATCGTGCGCCCAGGCGCCGGTGTGAGCGCCGAGATCAACATGCCGGACAACACCGTGCGTCCGGTGAAGTTTCCCGATGTCGTGGAAATACCCGAGGTCGCGGTGACCGGAAGTTTTCAGCGCCTCATGGACTTTGCGCTGGGTATCATCGGCAAGGATTGGCAAGAGACGCGCGACATGGCAGCTGCCATTGTCGGCGACACCCGCGAGATGATACCCGCGCAATATCTGATCATGCCGGGCGTCTATGCCGTTGGCGAACAGTCGATCGACTCCAGCCATACGCTTTCCATCCGCTGGGTCGGTAGCACGGCGCCCTATTCGATTTCCATGGTCAAGGACGATGGCGGCGCCGCGAAAGTGCTGGACGTCACCGACGATCGTTACGCGAACCTGACGATGTCCGGCGTGGCGCCGGGCGTCTACACACTCGAGATCAAAGGCGCCAACGGCATCTCCCTCGAACTGCCTGTCCGCCTCGTGGCGGCGGAGGATGTCCCGCTGCTGGAAGGCGCCACCACCGACGAGCCGTCGAGCCAGGAATATCGGCTGGAAGAAGCTCTGTTCCTGCTCCGGCGCGCGCCCTCGACATGGCGAGTGGAGGCCATCTCGCGCTTGCTGGTTCTGGCCAATGAGAACCAGGATTTCTTTGCTCAAGCCATCGTCGGCCTGGAAAACATCACCAGGAAATAGGCTGCCACGGCGCCAGACAACTGAGGACGCGGCAGTACCGGCGGCAGCCTGGCATTGGCGGGCCGAGATCGTGAGGTATCATTTTCCGGAAGAGCCATTCGAGGCTCCCTGCCTCCTTTCGAAAGTACAGGTTTCGACGGCGAAGCTCCGTCAACTTGTCGGGGGTACCGCGACGCCGGCGTAGTGGCTTCCCAATTGCCAGAAGTGCAGGGGGAACCGCCCGCGCTCCTCTTCAACCAGGCGGAAGCCCGCCCCGCGGATCAACCGCAAGGGATCGCGGTTGAGGTGGCAGCCACCAGCGAGCGATCCCCACGGCCGGTTCAGGCGCTCCTGCCATCTGCGGTGCCGCGGGCCCTCGGCCTGGCCGTGTTCGATGAAGATCAGCCGGCCCGTCGGCTTCAGGATGCGGCGGATTTCAGTCAGCGCCGCCTCGGGGTCCGGAATGGTGCAGAAGGCATAGGTCACGACGACCGTGTCGGCGAAGGCATCGGCCAATGGCAGGCTCTCGCCGCTGGCCCGGAGGCATTCGACGTCGAATGGCAGGGAACAGCTCTTCGGTCCGGCCAGGCCGAGCATAGTGCCGTCTGGATCGACGCCGACCAGCAGCGCCACCCTGGCGGCGTCATAGTAGGGAAGGTTCAGGCCAGACCCGAAGCCGACTTCAACGACAACGCCCTCTGCCCGCGGGATCATGCGCCTTCGCATGTGGGCGAATGCGTTGGCCGAACAGCCGGGGTCGACGAGGTAGGGAGCAATGCAGCGTGCGTACCAGGAAAGGCAGGATTGGCACATGTCTCAGCCTCCTTGCCCGGTGTTCGCGGCGCCGAAAGGCGTGCCATCCCTGAAATCAGGCTCGGCCGTACGATGGTGGGGGAGAGTATCGATCAGTGACATTTCTCGCTCCAAGGGAGTCTCCTGATCGGGCCCGTTCGGCCCGACGTGCCGGGGTACATAGAAGGCCGGCGTCCCCTCAGCGTCCCCCCGCGGCCCGCGTACGGATCGGTGGAGCGATTGGAGCTCCGACTTCTTGGTTTTCCGGAATTCCGTCTCAACGGGTGGCGGGTGGAACTCGCCCTGCGCAAGGCGGCAGCGCTACCGGTCACCCTCGCCGAAGCCGCGGCCCCGTGGCGCGCGCCGTCGCCGCCACGCCTCTGTGGCCCGGGGCCGATGAGGAAGCCGCCCGCGCATGCCTTCGCCGCACACTGTATAAAATCGCAGTCGCCTTCGGCAGCGAGGTTATTACCCACAGCATCAGCGCGTTTGCGCGCTCCGGCTGATCGCTCAGCCGGAGCGCGCGCACTGCCGGGATGATCGTTGCGAATGGATCTGTGAAGGCCGCGCGTCAGGCGGCTTCGACCATGCCAGCCAGACGGCGGAGCACTGACTTTGCCTCGGCCGTCATGCGCCGGACTATCTCGCCCGCAGGCAGAACTTCGTCGATGTTGCCGGCGCTTTGCCCGGCCGTCAGGCATGCCTGCTCGATGTCGCCGTCGAAATCGGGCGTCGGCAGGATGGCGCTGTAGCGCGGCACCGGGATTGTCTGGCCGTTCAGGACGGTAGAGCCGATGAACCGGCCTTCTGCATCCTTGGTGGCTTCGGCTTCCCGCCCCAGCGCCGCACGTGCGCCGTCATTGACGATGGCCCGCATGGGCTGATCGGGCCACTCGGGGCCGTAGATGGACAGGATCGCCGTATCGCCCACATCAGCAGCTTGCACGCGGGCCTTGTAGGCATCGTGCGCCTCGGCCTCCAGCGAAGCGAGGAAACGGCTGCCGCACCAGACCGCGTCAGCGCCGAGAGCGAGTGCTGCGGCCATGGTCGTGCCATCCACGATGCCGCCCGCGGCAAGCAGCGGCAGGCCCGGGAAAAGTCGGCGAATGCGGGGAAACAGCGTCATAGTGGAGGCTTCAGCCCGATTGTGGCCGCCGGCCTCGGCACCCTGGACGACAAGAGCTTCGGCGCCGAGGGCGACCGCTTGCTCGGCTTCCGCGACGCGGCCGACCTGCATCCAGACCTTGATGCCGGCGTGCTTCAGCCGTCCGACATACTCCGAGGTCGGCAGCGTCCAAAAGAAGATCGCGAGCGCCACCTGTTCCTCAAGCAGGACGGATATGTGTTCCTCGGTGACGAAGTCGCCGATCAGGTCGACGCCGAAGGGCCGCTTCGTAAGTGCCTTGGTCTTCCGGATGAGATCGCGCAGGACGTCGGGCGGGTTGATGTCGGAGCCGATCGTGCCAAGCCCGCCGGATTCGCACACAGCGGCCGCGAGAGCGGGACGGGCGATCATCGCCATGCCTGCATTGACGATCGGCGTCGCGAGCTCGAAGTCCCGCATGATAGATGTCGAAATCATAGCCTGTATCCTTTGATGTAATCGAGGGCGGCCTGCGCGTATCGCGCCGTCCGGGGTTTGATCGTCATGGCCGTATCGTCATCGTGGCCATCGAAAGAATTTCCGAAGCGTTGGGTTCGCCGAGCGCGGCCCGCGCCATGGTCAGAACCGACAGCTCGGTATTGACCGAGAAGGCATCGACCACGACCCCGGTAAGCCCCATGGAGGCAAGCCGCCGCTCGTGCTTTTCCCGATATCGGCTCGCCGCTGCGGCATCCTCGAACAGGTAGATGCCCCCGGCCTGCTCCGTTTCGCGGTCTTCCAGCCAGATCTTCCAAACAAGCCCTTCCTGATTGGCGATGTCGCTGGCCAGTGCTTGCGAGGCTTGCGCCAGTTCCTCTCCCCAAGGCCCGGGGAAAGGAAAACGAAACAACAGTGCCGTCGGCATGGCTGCGCGCCGCACACCGCGATCGCCGGGGACGGGCCTGCGGCGACCGATCCTGGTGTCGAGTTCATTCATGATCTCTTTCCTTGTTGAGTTCGATTCCTTCCCGAGACCGCCGTGGCCTTGGCCTGAAGGACAACCGATACCGTTTCCGTGGCCCCATTCGATGCGGATCGTCTGCCATGGAAGGCGACCTTTCCCTCGCCGGAGGCCCTTCTCAGCGCGGCCTTAGTAGACTGAGCGGTTCGATAAGGTCATGATGAGCCGATGAGTAATCGATGAGAACTTTGCTCCATGACTTCGGCCACGATCGCCGACCTGGTACGGGCAGAGCGCCGTTCTTCCTTGGCAGGACGCGATTCGGAATTGCGCCTTCTGCGTCAGGTAATGGCTCCGGGTGGACCGATCATCGTCTACCTTCACGGCCCCGCCGGCATCGGCAAGACGGCGCTCGTTTCAGCGCTCGAAGCTATTCTGCGCGAAGATGACGGAGTCCGCCGGCTCAGAATTGCAGCAGGATCAGTGGAACCCACCCCCTCGACAATCCTGGCTGCGATGGGCCGAGCGCTTGGCAACGAAGTCACTCGAACGGTTGCCGACCTGGCGGATGCGCTGACAAGCATCAAGGAAATCACGGTCGTGATGATCGACGATGTCGATACTTGGCGCCTGGCGAGTTCATGGCTCCGGGCCGAACTCTTTCCTGCTCTGCCCGCAAGCACGCGTTTCGTTTTAGCAGGCACGGCCGTTCCACCGCCGGCTTGGGCGTCGGACTACGGACGGTATTTCGTTGATATCAAGCTCGGCGCGCTTCCGAGGTCCCAAAGCGATGCAGTGGTTGCTGCGGCGGGCCTGTCGCCGGAAACAGCGGAGCGCATTTGGGCCTTGACCGGCGGTCATCCTCTTGGCCTGCACATGGCGATCCACGCCGCGCGCACCGGCTCGCTCGGCACCGCACGCGACGCCGGCGAACTCGCCAACGCCATCCTGCATGCCATCGGAGACACCCAGTTGCGACGGGCTGTCGAAGCATGCGCCATTGTTCGACGCGCGAACCGGGCCCTGGTGTCAGCCATTCTGCAAACTGAAGAGCCGGTACAGCTTTCGCTGCTCGAGGCGGTCGAAGCCCTGCCATTCGCGACGCGCGACGCGGAAGGAATCTATATCGTGGAGCCGGTGCGGCGGGCCATAGTCGACTGGATGTCCGGTGTTGAAGCCGAACGCTATCAGTCGTGGCGCAAGATCGCGGCAGACTGGATCATCAAGCGCCTTCGCAGTTCGGGGCGCTCCGGCCGATGGCGGCAGATGGCCGATCTTCTCCACCTGCTGGAGCAGCCTGCACTTCGCAATGCGTTTTTTCCTCCGGAGGCGGAAGCGCCGCCTGTCGAGGCGGCCCGCGCTGACGATTTCCAGCAAATTCTGGACATCGTCGATCTCCGCGACGGCGGCGACGAGCGCACCCGTATCGAGGCATGGATTCAGCGTCTGCCGCACCGGTTTTCCGTAGCACGAGGACCCGGCGGGGAAGTGCTGGCTTTCTACTTGTTCACGCGCCAGGACGATCCGCACGACGGGCTCGGCGCACTTGATCCTCTCTTTGGTGCGTGGCAAAGCCATCTGGCTGCGAATCCCGTAGATGGGGAAGTCCTGTTCATCCGCCAAGTTTCGGCGAGGGCCACCGAAGCCCACGAAGCTAGCCGCATCGCCTGCATTCTCGACCTGAAACGCAACTATATTGAGCGTTGGGGAATGGCGCGGATTTACTGTTATACCTTTGCAGGCGACCGCGAGCTGCTGCATCGGCTCGGGTTTCGCCCCTTGCAAGAAGCACTAACCGACATGCCGGCCACCATGGTGCTCGAAGTTCCGGGCGGCGACATGATTGGATGGGTCTCGGCTCTGGTCGATGCCGGACCGACGGGAATGATCGATAGGGACAATCTGGATTTCGCGCGCGATCGCCGCGAGGTAGTTGTGGAGGGACACGCAGTCGAGCTGACCCGTCTGGAGGCGCAGGTCCTTGGTGAGCTGATCGATCGTGCGCCCGCGGTGGTACGACGCGAGGATCTCATCGAACGCATCTGGCGACGCACACATGTCGGTAGCAACGTTGTCGATACGGTCGTGCGGACGTTGCGCAAGAAGCTGGGGTCCAGGCGCGATTGCATTCAGACGGTCCCAAAGGCCGGTTATCGATACGTCAACCCGGCACGTCTCCCGCACGCACTTGACCAATAGCTGCCAGACTTCACGATCCGCTTCTTGTTTGCCTCACGCGCATAGTGGTCCGTCACGGTCATCGAGGAATGCCCCATTTTGATTTCTATGACATTTCCATGAAGACCGGCCCTGGGAAGACTTGCCTTTCAGAGCAGGCTGGTTTCAAGCGGCAAGGTGTCTTTCGCCGAGCCATTGGGCCGTGCGCTGGCGCGCCTGCTCGGCGGAAACTTCAAGGCTGAGACCTTGGAGCAGGCCGTGCAGGAAGATCCTATTCGGAATCGGTCTGGCCCAGCGAGCGCGTGCAGTTCTCGATAGACAATACGAGCCAGTTGCTGAGTGCACTGGCGCAGGCCGCGAACTCCAAGAGGTGAGCTTGTTGCCGATCGGCGCGGCCACGGCGGCGAATTGGCCAGAGACGGTTTCCGGAGCCACGATGCCGAAGGCGTCTGCAAGCTGCCGGTAGACCGGAACCACGAACGCCACCGCATAGGTCCTGCCCCGATGCGCGGTGTGGAACACGAAGCAATGGGGTTGCATCGTTCACTGCTATCTCTCGACCCTGCCCGGGGAAGCGACAGCGAGCGCGTGTACCACCGCCTGGGCTGGCAGGCGGAGCGGCATTTCGGACTATTGCAAATCAATTATGGACTTATGATTATATATAGTCCGGTTCGGCTCGGGTATCTTGGCGTCATCACAAACGAAAGGAGATCGCCATGAAAACCGCGCTTATCACTGGAACCTCGTCGGGCTACGGCCTCGAAACCGCCAAGCTTTTTCACGCCAAGGGCTGGAACGTCGTCGCCGCCATGCGTACGCCGCGTGACGATGTCCTACCCAAATCCGACCGCATCCGGATTGTCCCGCTCGACGTTACCAATGCGGACAGCATCAAGGCAGCGGTCGAAGCGGCAGGCCCGATCGACGTGTTGGTCAACAATGCCGGCATCGGCATGTTCGGCGCCTTCGAGGCGACGTCGATGGACACGGCCCGGCAAGTCTTTGAGACCAACACATTCGGTGTCATGGCCATGACCCAAGCGGTGATTCCCCAGTTCCGCCCCCGCCGTTCGGGCACCCTCATCAACGTCACCTCCAGCGCCGTGCTGGTCCCGATGCCACTGGTCGCCATCTACACGGCCAGCAAGATGGCCATCGACGGCTTCACCGCGTCGCTGGCCAATGAGCTCAATCATTTCGGTATCCGCGTGAAGATGGTTCAGCCGGGTTACGGGCCGACGACGGCGTTCTCCCGCGATGCGGGTTCCTATGTCGAGCGCTTCATTCCCGAAGCCTATGCCGGCTATGCCAGCGAGATCTTCGCCGAGATGACCCGGCCGATGGCGCACACCATGCCTGAAGACGTTGCCGAAATTGTCTGGCAGGTCGCACACGACGAGACCGCGACGATCAGCTTTCCCGCCGGACCCGACGCGGTGGCGATGAGCCAAGCGCGCCACGCGATGGCTGCCTAGAGCCTGTTCCATCCCGATGGAATCGGGATGGGGCTCTATCTTTTTGTTTGAGCATGATCTTTCCCGAAAACCGGATTCCACTTTTCGGGATCATGCTCTAGTCCAGGCCCGTCGCCACGTCTGCCGCACCGGTGAATTTGCCGTCAGGTGCGGCAGAGGCTCTTCGCACGATACCCGCAGGATCATGGTCGCCGTCGCCGGGCCTGCTTGGGCTCTCGACCTGGGGGGTAACGCAGCTGCTGTTCTTCCTTGTCGCTCACCAAGGAGCGAATTCCGCGGAAGACCAGCATAATGGCTTCGTCGCGTCCGATGTCGTCGGCGACCGCCTTGCGCAGCCAAAGACCATCGATCAGCGCGGCAATGATAAGGCTCGCTTCGTGCAGGCGCGCCGCATCGAACATCCCGTCAAACACCGAAGCCAGATTGGAGCGCAGCCGCCGGTGGAACAGCCGCTGGAGCCGGGCATATTGCTCGTTCACGCCGGCCTCGGCGCAGACGGACATCCAGGCGCTGGCGATGGCGCGGGTGAAAGCCTGGGCGGGAAAGTTTCCCTCGACGATCGCTTCCAGCCGCGCCCAATTGGTCGGCGCCGCATTGAGCCGCGCGATGACATCTTCCATCAGCAGGCGGTTGTTGTAGCGCACCATGCCGAACAGGACTTCGTCCTTACCCTTGAAATAATAGGCGAGAATGCCGGGCGACATGCCGGCTTCGCGGCATATGCGGGCCGAGGTCATGCCTTGCAATCCATGCTCGAGGAACACGCGATGCGCGGCCGCGATCAGCTCGACGCGCCGTATGTCCTCGATTCTGGTTCGCTTGCCCTGAGTCGCCATTGCCCTTTCTACCAAATAAGAATTTTGTACGCTCATACAAGATTCTATATTGACATATAGCGAAGACGCCATAGCGTTAGCTGGCAGTCCGTCTCGCCAAGAAAATGGGGAATCACAAATGCGCACGACAGTCGTTTTTGCCTTGCTTTCCGGGTTGATCGCTTCACCCGCCATGGCCGCCGATGCGGCGCAGTGCCAGAAGGTCCGCATGGCGGATTTGGGCTGGACCGATATCGCCCTGACCAACACCACCGCCGAAGTCATCCTTGATGCCCTGGGCTACGATGCGTCGCAGACCCTGCTTGGCCTTGGTGTCGCCTACTCCGCCCTGAAGGAGAACGACATGGATGTTTTCCTGGGCAACTGGCGACCGGTCCAGGACGAGGAATACAAATCCTATTTCGATGAGGGATCGGTCGAAGTGCTGGGCGTGAACCTCGAGGGCGCCAAATACACGCTCGCCGTTCCGCAATATGTGGCGGACCAGGGGATCAAAAGCTTCGATGATCTTGCCGCGCATGCCGACAAGTTCGGCAGCAAGATCTATGGCATCGAGGCGGGTTCGAACAAGCCGCTGATCGACATGGTGGCGGCCAACCGGCACGGGCTGGGAAACTGGCAGATTATCGAGTCCAGCGAGGCGGCAATGCTGACGCAGGTCGCAAACTCGGTGGCGGACAAGGGCTGGGTCGTGTTCCTCGGCTGGGAACCGCATCCGATGAACCTCGACTACAAGATCACCTATCTGTCGGGTGGCGACGTCGAGTTCGGGCCGAATTTCGGCGGCGCCACCGTCCGCACCATCGCCCGCAAGGGCTTTTCGGCGGAATGCCCTAACGCAGCCAAGCTGTTTGCCAACCTGGCCTTTGATCTCACTTATGAAAACTATGGCATGCGGATGATCCTGGGGGAGGGGAAATCCGCCGAAGAAGCCGCCCGCGAGATGATCAAGCGCAATCCTGACAAGCTCGCGAAATGGCTGGGCGGCGTCTCGACCTTCGACGGTCAGCCGGGCTTGGCGGCCGTGAAAAGCGCGCTGGGTCTGTAGATGAGCCGCAGCATGCTCGCAGCCGTGCTGGAGAAGGCAGGTGAGCCGCTGCGCATCATGAATGTGCCGCGGCCGGAACCGGGTCGCGGAGAGATACTGGTTCGCCTTGAGGCGAGCGGCATATGCCATACCGACGTGCATGTGTGGCAAGGGCATCTGCGGACGGGGTCAGGGCAACCGGCGACGATTCTCGGCCATGAGGGCGTAGGCAGGGTGGTACAGGTGGGCACTGGCGTCACGAGCTGGCGCCTTGGCGAGCGCGCCGGCGTCGCCTGGCTTCACGATACCTGCGGCCACTGCGACGAATGCCATTCCGAAATGGAATCCTTCTGCCAGGACCAGCGGGCGCATGGCTTCGATGTTGCCGGCACTTTTGCCGAATACGTCGTGGCCGATGCACGTTTCGCCGCGCGCGTGCCGGAGGATGGCGATGCTGCCTTGCTGGCGCCGCTGATGTGCGCTGGCCTGACCGCTTTTGGCGCCGTGCAGCGGGCAGGGGTCAAAGCCGGAGAGATTTGTGCCGTGTTCGGCTGTGGTGGCTTGGGTCTTTATGCGATCCAGATCGCCCGGCGGCTCGGCGCAACGGTTGTCGCCGTTGACACGGACGAGGCCAAGCTCCAGCTCGCAGCCTCGCTTGGCGCCGAGCATACGTTACTTTCCTCGCCCGGTCTGGCCGACAGCTGGCCGGCGAACCTGCGTGCCCATGTCTGCATCAATTTTGCGCCGACGCCAGCAACCTGGGGCGCCATGATCGCGGCAATCCGCCCGCGTGGCAGGATCGTCGCGGCGGCGATGGTCTCGCAAACGGTGCCCCTCAGCCAGGAGTGGCTCACGGCCACCGGCGTCTGGATAACGGGAACAAGCGTCGGAACGCGCGCGCAGATGCACGAACTGATGCAACTGCATCAGGGGCAGCCTCTCGAGGCACAAATAGAGCGCGTTACGCTCGCGGAAGTGAGCAGCGCACTGGACCGGTTGAAAGCGGGAAGTGCCGAAGGACGACTGGCGATTGTCTTCGCTACCCACCTCTCATAGCGGGAAAGATCGCGGCGACCTGGGTGAGCTGACTGTCCCGGGCGGTTTCTTTGACCGCCAAAAGCGGCACGGCACTGTCAACCTGACCAGCCGAGGGATTTGGCAGAGCCAAGTCCTTCTTGGGACGATACACAATTGAAAAGTGCTATTTGTTAGCTAAAGTCCAGAAATGGCCGACCCTCTCTCCGAAGTCATTGAACTGCTCCGGCCCCAGGCCGTGTTCACCAAAGGCATCAGCGGTGCCGGACGCTGGGGCGTCCGCTATGACGATTTTGGCCACCCGAGCTTCGCCATTGTGCTCGAAGGCGCATGCCGGCTAGCCGTCGACGAGCAATCGCCGCTCACGCTGGAGGCCGGCGACTTCATCTTGCTGCCGAGGACGCCGGGATTCACCATGACGGGCTTTGAGCCCGTCATTCCTGAGTTCATCGATCCTCATGTCGCTGCCTCGACGACGGAAGGCGAAGTTCGCCATGGCACCCAGGATGGGCCGCCCAGCGTGCGCATCCTTGGGGGCTATTTCATCTTCGACAGCGAGGATTCTGAACTTCTGGTTTCGCTGCTGCCTGGGCAGGTCCATGTCCGCGGCGTCGAACGGCTGTCGATCCTGGTGAAGCTCTTGATCGAGGAGGCGGCACAGCGGCATTCCGGACGCGACCTTGTACTAACCCGGCTCATCGAGATCCTTCTGGTCGAATCCCTGCGGCTTACACAAACGCCCGACGCTCCGGCCGGACTGCTGCGCGGCCTGGGAGATGTGCGGCTGGCCGAAGCTATCCGGCAGATGCATGCCGATCCGGCGCGTCCCTGGACGATGGCGCAACTCGCAAAGGAAGCCGCACTCTCCCGATCGGCATTTTTTGACCGCTTCAGCCGCAGTGTGGGGGTGCCGCCGATGGAGTACCTCCTGGCTTGGCGCATGGCCCTGGCCAAAGACATGCTGCGCCGTCAGGAAATCGACATCGCCCAGGTCGCCGAGCGCGTCGGCTATGGCTCGGCAAGCACCTTCAGCACGGCCTTCAGCCGCTATGTCGGCCAGCCGCCCGGCCGCTACTCCAAGACGACAGCACATTAGACGCCAGTCATCCCGTGGTTTTGAGGCAAGCTCGCCCCGATGGAACCTTCAGCCGGAGGCATCCTCGTTCAGCGCAGCCTTTGCCGTTTTTCTACGACACCGACCAGCCCTGCAACAAACGGCGGCCGGCGACCGGGTGCGGCGACCTCCGGCTTCAGCCGACACCGGTGCGGACTGCTCGAAAACCATCAGCGTGGCTGGATGACCACTGGGCTGTTGCCATTCACAAAGAGACGCAGGGCCCAGCCACGGGATTTTCGGCTAATTTCTTCGCACGTCCATGCAGATAAAGTGCTTGCGTGCAACAACTCGGTACGTTGCAGGAACAGGCTCTGTGCGATGCGCCCGCGAGAGCGTCCACAGAAGCAGCGACGTAGGATTCTATGGTGGAGTTCGCTTAGCCATGTCTGGGGTCGCAAGCACATTGCTGGTCGTGGAATTTGTCTGCGGCGCGGCAAGCGGAATTGCGCTCGGCCGCCGGGTGCCAAGTTTCAGCCTTGGCAGGATAACAGACGGCATAATCGGCGGCATCGGCGGTCTGCTCTTCGTATGGCCCTCCGCCCGGATTCCGGGTGTTGGACCCCTGATCGGCCACCACGCCGATGGCCTGACGCCGACCATGTTGATCGGAGCCGGCATAGCAGGGCTGCTCGGAGGTCTTGTCCTGATTGTGCTGGCCGGTTTCGTCGGGGCACTCATAAGGGGCTCATAGCCACGAATGAAGAAGATGACGGCCACGCAGACGCTTACCGCCCACCGGGTGGGCCACTGCTGGCGATTGCGAGGTAACGAGGAGGAAACATCATGAGGAAATTAGCTTTTGCTCTTGCAGTCGCCTCGGGTTTGGCAGGCTGCACCAACGCGGAAAAGGGCGCTGTAATCGGGGGAGTTGGCGGCGCCGCGCTCGGCACGGCAGCTGGCGGCAACGACGTGCGAAATGCGGTCGTTGGCGGCGCAATCGGGGCCGTTGCGGGCACCTTGATCGGAGCTGCGGCCGACCGCCGTGGATACTGTCGATTCCGGGATCGGAACGGGCGAATCTTCGAGGCGCCGTGCAGGTGATCGCGTCTCGCGTCTTGCCCAGCTCGCCGGATGCGAACCACGCGTGACTATCTGGCCCGCTGAGGACTCAGGGACCGGGTCTGGTCCGTCGTCATGAAGGGTTTGTGAGCGGCAAACGACCGAGATGTCGTTTCAATTCCGCTATCTGCGCCGGGGACCATCCCTGAACATTCGTCACCTCGATCCAGGCATCTATGTAGTGGGCTGGCGCATAGACGTGTCCGTAGCCGATCGGCGCAGTCGTTGCCATAGCCATGTCGAGCGTGAGCTGCAGGAGTGTCACCACAGGGTACCAACGCAGTTCAGGCGAGACGTCCGGACCGCGCGGGGGCTTCATCCAATCCGGCTCGCGGTAGAGATCGCGATAGTCGAAGAATGTCACCGGGTCGCTCGCATATTGGAGATAGACGATTCTTATTGGCCCCCAAACGGAGCCCGGAGCCGCTGCCACGCCCTCCTGATTCATGAACCGGACAATCGATCCGTCACGAAAACGGGGAAGCCAGGCAGGCGAGCCCGGATTGCGGTCCCTGGTAAACGAACGCCAAAGGCTACTCTGGTAGGGCGGTCCGCTCCACAGCGCGCCCTGGAACGGATCTCCGACCACGTCGAACAGGTCGGTTGATCGTTCGGAGTTCATCGCCCCAAGACTGAGACCGTGCAGATAGAGCCGCGGGCGGCTGTCCTTGGGAAGTCTGATCCAATAATCGTAGACATCCCGGAAGAGGGCCCGCGCAGTATCGGCTCCGTAATCAGGCTCCACAAGCAGCGACAGCCAGCTGGCAAGGTAGGAGTATTGTACCGCCACGCTCGCGACATCGCCGTTGTGAAGATACTCCAGGCTGTCCATCGCTGCCGGGTCGATCCATCCGCTTCCGGTGGGTGTCACGACGACCAGCGTCGAACGCTTGAAACCGCCGACCCGTATCAGCTCATTCAGCGCCAGCCGAGCTCTGTTCTCCGGACTATCGGCGGATCGCAACCCGACATAGACGCGGATCGGCTGCAGCGCCTCCTTGTTGGTGAAAGCGTGTATTTCTTCGCCCGTCGGCCCTTTGGCAACGAACTCGCGCCCCGCCCGTCCCAACTCGTTCCAATCGAGCAATGAGGCGCTGCTACCGGTCTTTTGGGGGTCGGTTGGCTGTGCAGTCTCCGGTTCGATCAGTGCATCGTATTGCCTGTAGGACGAGTCCGCCAGGTGAAGCACGACACGAAACAGCACGCCGCTGGTGATAGACCAGAACAGTGCAACCGAGACGATCACGCCGACGACGTTCGCGACTCTCCTCGGCGCAAAGCGGTTGACCCTGGTCGAAACGAAGCGGGCCGTCCGCTGGAAGAGCCATGCCACGGCGATGACGAGAGCGAACGTCACCAGTGCGAGCAGACCAACCTTGAGCGGGTGTGCGCTTTCGACAAGGTCGAGACCCATCAGCTTCCGGATCGAGTTCTGCCACTGCGCGGCCCACCAGAGGAAGATGCACGCGACGACCAAGCATCCGACGGCGGCGACCAGCCTTGCGGTGCTCAGGCCTCGCGGCGCTGGCAACTCCAGGTAGATGCAAAGCCACTGGCCGAACACGCCGATGCCATAGCCTGCGGCCAGGGCGAATCCCGAAAGCACACCTTGGGTCAGAAAGGTCCGCGGAAGCAGCGTCGGGGTCAGCGAGGCGGCAAAGAACAGCGTTCCGAGAAGAAGGCCGCCGGCCGAGAGCGAATACCACAGCCCGATCAGCCAATGCCGCTTCATGCAGACCTCCGGAGATGTGCGGCTGCGTACCGTTGAGATGAAGTAATCGCGTGCCGCGATCCGGCGCAAGTCGAAGATCTTCCGTCATCCTGGGCTGCAATCAAAAAGGGACGGACCGCCAAGGCGCGGGATTCCCGGCTAATTTCTTCGCTGCGGCAGAGACCTAAAATGCCGTCCCGCAATCTTGAGGGCGCATCTCGATCCCATCGAATTTCGCAGTGGAGGTCCCATGTCCGACCTGATCGCCATAGTCTACCCCACCGAAGCCAAGGCAGAAGAGGTGCGCCAGCGCCTGTTTGCATTGCAGAAGGAATACCTCATCAACATCACCGACGCCGTGATTGCGACCAAGACGGAAGGCGGCAATGTGAAGCTCAATCAGATCATGAACACGACCGTCGCTGGTGCTGTGTCGGGCAGCTTCTGGGGTATGCTGATAGGTGTGATTTTCCTCAATCCCGTCGTCGGAGCGGCGATCGGTGCTGCTTCCGGCGCGCTCGGCGGCGCGCTGACCGACGTCGGAATAAACGATGCTTTCATGAAGGATCTGGCGGCCAGCCTGCAGCCGGGAAATGCCGCCTTGTTCGTGCTCGTTCACGGGATGACCGCCGACAAGGTGCTGAACGCGATCAAGGGATTTGGGGGCGTCGTACTCAAGACATCGCTGGACGAGACGAAGGAGCGGATCCTGCGCGAGGCACTTAGTCAGGCGTCCGCGGCTGTGTAAACCGGAAGGTTTCGCGCCGCTCTGGAAGTGCGTGAGCCGATCGCCTGGCAATGTGGACAAGAATGATGGGCGCAATCGAGACCGCTGTCGTACTTACCATGGAGGGCGTCTGTGGCGCAGCGGCCGGTCTCGCCCTGGGGCGATGGACGGATTTCGGTCTGGGCGCAAAGGTCGATGCCTTGACGGGCGCGACCGGCGGACTCGCTCTGACCTGGCTGGCCGGACAACTGCCAGGCGTCGCCCGTTTTGTCGGACACGTGGAGAGCGCAGTGGACGCCACGGCGCGAGGCGTTGGCGTCCTTACCCCGGCAGTCCTTGTCGGAATTGGCATTGCAGGATTGTCAGGCGGCCTCGTCCTAACCGCGAGCATTGCCATTGCCGCGGGTGGCGCGAGGCGTGGAGAGTGACCCGAAGGAGAGGTTGGATGAAGCAGGTACAATGTCTATTTGCCCGCCCGAGCACGTGGTTGCTGGTCGCTTCGTTGTTGTCCGCATGCACTGGGGCTGTCGCGCAGTCCCAGTCGATTTCGCATCGGCCTCAAGCCTGCAGCTCGGTACACGCGCCCGTTTGCGGTCGACGCGGCGGAAGGTTGCGGACATTTGGCAACGCGTGCATGGCCCGCGCTCAAGGATTCCAGATCGTGAGGAATGGTGAGTGCCGCATGTCGCGGCCAAAACGGCCAGCAGCCTGCACCCTCCAGTATGCTCCGGTTTGCGCAATCAGAGGCGGGCGCTCGCGCACGTTTTCCAACCAATGCCTGGCTCGCGCCGACGGCTTTCGGCGCGTCCATGCCGGTCGTTGCCGCTGAGCCTATCGACAGGATGCGGGTCGGTTTTCTCCGGCGCGAAAGCTTCCCATAAGTCCGCGCTGGAGAACCATCACGCGTGAGTGAAACAAGATCGCGGCGACCGAAAAGCGAGAAGGCAAACGTGGCAGAAGCGAGCAGCCGCCGTGCGGTCAACCCGGTTGCGACCGGCATCCTCGTTCTCGCCGCGCTGTATTTCGCCAGATCAATTCTCATGCCCCTTGCATTCTCACTGTTCGTGATCGCATTGGCATGGCCAATTCAGGCGGCTCTGCAACGCCGAATCCCGCGGTTGGCAGCCTTGCTGATTACACTTCTGCTTATCGTTCTTGTGATCGTCGTCGTGGGCTCGGCGATTGTCTGGGGGCTCGGCGAACTGTCGCAATGGCTGTTCTACAATACCAGCCAGCTGCAGGCGACCTACGCTCACTGGGTGGACTGGCTGGAGAATCATGGGATTGCAATTGTCGGCCCGTTAGGGGAACTTTTCAGCATATCCAGGCTGATCGGCCTGACGCGCAGCCTGCTCATGCGGCTGAACAGCATCGCCGGCTTTGCCGTGGTGACCTTTATCTTCGTGATGCTTGGCCTATTGGAAGCCGACGAGCTGCAATGTCGCCTGCTTTCAACCTCGGCCCAGCCGCAAGGCGAGACACTCTTGCATATCGGCCGCGAAATTGGCGGCAAGATTCGCCGCTTCATGGTTGTGCGCAGCATTGCATGCGTCATGACCGGCTTGGTCGTGTGGGTGTTTGCGCTTGCTGCCGGGCTCGAGCTCGCCAGCGCCTGGGCGGCAATCGCCTTTGCGCTCAACTACATCCCTTTTGTCGGGCCGCTGCTGGCTACGATCTTCCCGACCCTTTTCGCCATCGCGCAGTCGGGGTCCTGGCAACTGGCGCTGTTTGTGTTCGTCGGCCTCAATGTCATTCAATTTGCCATTGGCAGCTATCTGGAGCCGTTCCTGACCGGCGCATCGCTGGCAATCTCGCCCTTCGCCGTTATGTTCTCGGTGTTTTTCTGGAGCTTCATGTGGGGTGTACCCGGGGCTTTCATCGGCGTGCCGATCCTGATTGTTGTGGTCACATGGTGCGCGCACCAGAAGTCAACACGCTGGGTGGCAACGTTGCTGTCCGGGGGATCTTCATCGGCTTGATGTCTGTCGGTGCCGTTAACTATACCTTCCCCAAGGCAGAGCGAGTAATCTGGCAATTAAACTTGAGCTTTCAGTCAATTCAGGTTAGATTAGTGCGTATGCGGGGAGATGTTCTTTGGCAGAAAGATATCTCCGATGGGTTCTCTTGCGTCTCTGGCGCATGTCGTCTGCGCTGTAAAGAACATATATTATACATTGCTAATGTATATGGGGTTTCGACACCGTGTCACAACGGCAGGGTTGTTGAATGACTCCAGTCGAGAAGTTGTCTCGCTCTACCGCTTGCTCATCCCATGCTCATTGCTGGCGCCGTCGAGGGTTCCGTCGTGATCTCACATGCGGCGAGATCGGCTCCGGCAGGGTTGAACGCGCATGCGATGCGCGAACCCGCGGCTCGCATCACGGCCGGTCCCACGCCCGTCGTCCCGCTGCGAACTCCAATTCCCCGCTTCGAATTCTCGACCCGCGAGTTGCCTCCGAAGGATCAATTTGCCGCGTGGCGCCAGAGCTTCGCGACCGTGCTCGACTTTGCCGCGCCGAGCGACACAGCGGCGGGTTTCGCCGGCACGCAGGTCATCTGGGACCTGGGCGATCTTGCCCTGGCTCAGGTCCGCACGGATGGTTTGGACTTCACCAGTCTGGCGGGTCACATTCGCCGGGATCCCATCGATCATTGGTTGGTGACTCTTGTCCGCGAAGGCAGATCGCGGACGGTCACTCCCTCCAGGTCTTTCGACGCGGGCGCCGGATCGGTGCAGGTGCATCCGCTTGGCGGTGTCTTCGAGGGAAGCGTTACAGACAGCGAAATGCTGTTGCTTTTCGTGCCCCGCGACTTCTGCCGTGACATGGGGTGGGGTCTGGACGCCGCCGAATTCTCCGTGCTTCGTGGGGGCATGGGCCGGCTGCTCGCCGACTATCTGACCAGCCTCGCCCAGAGGCTTCCTGCTATGGATGTTGGTGATCTTCCTGGCTTGCTCAGTGCGACCCGAGCGATGCTGCACGGCTGCATTTCGTCGTACTCAGACCATCTCGCCGAAGCCCATGACCCGATTTCCGCAACCTTGCTCGAGCGCGCCCGTCGATTCGTGCAGCGCCACCTTTTCGAACCTGATCTGTCCATTGAGCAAATGACGCGCGAACTCGGGATATCGCGCTCCCGGCTCTACCGAATTTTCGAAGCTTCCGGAGGGGTCGTGCACTATATCCAGCATCGGCGCCTCCTGGCGGCCCACGCAGCGCTCGCCGATCCGAATGACCGCCGTCGAATTCTCGACATTGCCGACGAATACGGCTTCTGTGACGGCGCAGAATTCAGCCGCGCTTTCAGGCGCGCGTTCGGATACTGCCCAAGCGAAGTGAGAACCGGGGTCAAGAACGGACCGTCGAACTGGCACGTAGACGAGGTGCAGGCGGCCGTTCCTGTCCAACGGCTGGGCCAACTTCTTCACAGACTGCAAGCATGATCATGGGCCAATCGAGGACGCGATCGACATTTGGCCGCGCCGCTCGGCGATAAGGTTCGACAGCGCAGGCCTGTCCAGATTGGCCTTACGCAGCTGGCGGCGAAACCATCATTTCCGCGTGGCAATTGGCGCAGCGCGCGCTAGTCCCGACAATCGCCGCGTCGCTCACGCGCAGCTCCCTGCGGCATTTCGGGCAAGCGAGGCCTGCCGGCGTCTCCGCAACTGCGGGCCATTAGGCTGTCTTGGCCGCCGGTAGCCAGCCGTATGTCAGCCAGGCAATGCCATGCGAAATGAGGTCAATACCGAGCAGAAATCCAAGCACCCAAAGACCAGTCATGGGCCATCCAGTCAGGATGACCAGCCCAGCCAGAACTCCGAATGCTCCTGACAGAACCATTGTCCAGCCGACGTCGCTCCAGCGCTTGATGCCGACAAAAACGCGCACGATGCCGGAGGCCGTGAGCAGCAGTCCGAGGATGTAGGTCAGGACAAGCGCACCAGACAGAGGCTGGCTCACCACCATGGCGCCGAAAACGACGTACAGGATGCCAAGCACGAATTGCCATACGAAGCCGCCCCATCCTTTCATCCAGAAGGCGTGCATCATTTCGAACGCACCCACGACGATGGCAGTGACACCAATGACTATGGCGCTGATTACCGTGGCCAGCGCTATATCACCCAAAACGAACACCCCTCCGACAATCAGCACAAGACCAAGAAGAAGACGAACCGAAGGGGGTGGCACAGTCGATGCCGTTCCATTCTCATAGGTGGTCATGTTCTCCTCCTCGATTGCGGGACTATCTCATCGGTGTTCGATTCTGCCTTCGGTCGGACAGCGGCCCATTCCGCAACGTGCTGGATCACCGCGAACAGGGTCGGGATGATAAAAAGGCCGATCGTCGTTGCGGCCAGCATGCCGCCAAAGATCGTCACGCCCACCGCCTGGCGCGCGCCGGCGCCGGCGCCGGTGGACATCGCCAGTGGGATAATGCCCAGAATGAAGGACAGGGCCGTCATCATGACGGCGCGGAAGCGCTGCTCGGCACCAAGTCTTGCCGCTTCGGCGACCGGGTGCCCCTCCTCGCGGCGTTCCTTGGCGAATTCGACGATCAGGATGGCGTTCTTCGACGCCAGCCCGATCAGCAGCACGATGGCGATCTGCGCGTAAAGGCTGTTTTGCAGTCCGAAAAGCATGAGTGCCCCGGTGGCGCCGAACAAGGCGGCTCCAAGGGACAGGATGACGGCGATCGGAAGCATCCAGCTTTCGTATTGCGCTACCAGGAACAGATAGGCGAACAGAAAGGCCAGTCCGAAGATGAGGGTCTCTTGTCCGGCGCTGCGTCGCTCCTGGAACGAGAGGCCGGACCACTCGTAGCCATAGCCGGCCGGCAGCGCGTGGGCCGCGACGCGTTCGATGGCGTCCATCGCCGCTCCGGAACTGCCGCCGGGCGCGACCTGACCGTTGATCTGTGCCGCTACCGAGAGGTTGTAGCGGGAGATGACGAAGGGCGCGAGCATGGTGCTGGTCGACACCACCGCCCTGAGCGGCACCATTGCACCCGCCCGGCTGCGTACATGGAGATTGAGGATATCCTCGGCGTCCCCACGATGCTCGGCGTCAGCCTGCAGGTTGACCTGGAAGACCCGCCCCTGCAGCGTGAAATCATTCACGTAACGCGACCCGAAGCTGGCGCCGATCGTCGAATAGATGTCGAACACGCTCACGCCAAGCGCTTCCGCGCGGGTCCGGTCGACATCGACGTAAATCTGCGGCACATCGGCGCTGAAGGTTGTCGCCACGCCGCCGATTTCCGGGGCCTGGTTGATCGCCGCAACGAATCCGCGCACCACCTCAGCGATCTCCTCCGGCGACTGACCCTGCAAAGCCTGGAGGCGCAGGTCGAGGCCGCCGACCGCGCCGATGCCGGAAATGGCCGGTGGCGAAAAGACAGCGACATTTGCGCCCGGAATGGTCGAGAACTGCGCGCGCAATCTTGCGAGGATGGCGTCCAGCCGCAGGTCCGGCGTGTTGCGCTGGTCCCAGGGATCCAGCGCCGCCACCACCATCGCTCCGTTGGGAGATTGCGTCCCCTGGACGATGCTGAAGCCGGCGACCGAAATGACGTTTTCGACGCCTTTCGTCGCCGACAGCACCTTTTGAACCTCGCCTACAATGGCCCTGGTGCGATCAAGGGAGGCTGCGTTGGGAAGCTGGATATCCACAAACAGGGCGCCCTGGTCCTCGTCCGGGAGAAAGGTGGCAGGCAGGCTGCCGAGCAGCAGGTAGGCGGCCAGGAAGCAGGCGGCAAGCGCGCCGAGAGGTATGATCCACAGCCGCACCAGGAACCCGACTATCCGGCCATAGCCGACGCGCGTCGCATCTATGAAGCGCGCGAACCAGCCAAGGGGACCGCGCCGATATCCGCGCTGTCCGCGTCTCAGCAGGATCGCGCTGAGTGCGGGACTGAGTGTCAGGCCGACAAGCGACGAGAGAACCAGCGCCGCCGACAACGTGATCGCGAATTGACGGTAGAGCTGCCCGCTTATGCCGGACAGAAAGGCTGTCGGCGTCACCACGGCGAGGAGCACGAGCGTGGTGGAAATGATCGGACCCGTGATCTGCCCCATCGCCTTGCGGGCGGCCGCCGCCGTTTCGATCGCGGGGTCGTCCTCCATGACATGCTTGACATTCTCGACGACAAGGATCGCGTCATCCGCGACCAGTCCGATGGCCAGCACCAGGGCGAGCAGCGAGATCGAGTTTATCGAGTATCCAAACGCCAGCAGGACGGCGATGGCGCCCAGCATCGAGACGGGCATCGCCAGTGCCGAAACCAGGGTGGCACGCCAGTCCTGCAGGAACAGGTATGTGACGACGAGCACGATGAGGAAAGCCTCGCCGAGGATACGCACGATCAGCGCAAGGCTCGTCCGGACGAAACGCGTTGCATCGTAGACGACCTGATATTGGAGGCCGGGCGGGAACCCGGATGAAAGGCGCTGGAGCTCGGCGAGCACGGCATTGGCGGTCTGGATGGCGTTGGCCCCAGGCGCCTGGTTTATCTGCAACATCGCCGTTTCATGCCCAGCGAAGCTCGCGCTCGATGAATAGTTCCGGGCACCGAGCTCGATGCGGGCGATGTCGCGCAGCCGTATGATCGCTCCGGCGCCGCCGGTGCGCACGACGATGTCCCCGAATTCCTCCGTGCTCATCAGCCGGCCGCGAGCCACCAGTGTATATTGTAGCTCGGTGCCTTCCCGCGCCGGCGGGGCGCCGGCCTGGCCGAGTGAGGCCTGGATGTTCTGCCGCTGAATGGCGGTCGCCACGTCATCGGCCGTTATGCCGAGCGCATCCATGCGCGCCGGATCTATCCAAACACGCATCGAGTATTCGGACGCGCCGACGACGGAAGCCTCGCCGACGCCGGCGACGCGCGAGATCGCATCGGCGATCGTCGTCGACGTGAAATTGGTGATCTGCAGCACGTCGAGCTTGCTGTCCGGAGAATAGAAGGCGATGCCGAGCACGAAATCGGGCGAGCGCGACCGCACCGATACGCCTTGCTGGGTGACCGCGGCCGGCAACTGGGAAATCGCCAGTTGCGCCCTGTTCTGCACATTGACCTGAGCAATGTCGGGATTTGTCCCCACTTCGAAAGTCACGGACAGCGAATATTGCCCGGCATTCGAACTGGTCGACGACATGTACATCATATTGGGGACGCCATTGATGGCGGTCTCCAATGGACCACCGACGACATCGGCAATCACTTCCGCGCTGGCGCCGGGATAGGTGGCGGAAACCGTGACCGTCGGCGGCGTGATCTCGGGGTATTGCTGGACCGGCAGCGAAAAGACGGCGATCGCGCCAGCAATCGAAATGACGATTGAAAGGACGATCGCCAGCCGGGTCCTGGTTATGAAGAGGTCGGAAATCATGAGCCGCCGCCGACCGGCTGGCCTTCGCTCGGCTGAACCGTCATGCCTTCGGCGAGACGCTGGATTCCCTGGACGACGACCTGCTCGCCTCCATTCAAGCCGGTGTTGACCGCCCATCCATTGCCGACGCGCGCGCCGGTATCGATGCGCCGTTGCGAGACGACATTGTTCTTGCCCAGCAGATAGACAAACCGCCCCTCGCTATCCTGCAGCACCGCCGTCTGGGGCACCACCGGCAAGCTGGGCGCTTCCTTCCGCTGCACATAGAGGGTGACGAATTGCCCGGGCAGAAGGATGTGACGAGGATTGGGGAAAACCGCGCGAGCCGCGACGGTACCCGTCTGCGGGTCGATCTCGTTCTCGACAAATTCGAGTCGGCCAGTCGCGTCGTAGTCCGTCCCGTTGGCAAGACGCAGTGAAAGCTTCAGCGTCTTCGGATCGATGTTGCTGCCGCTCGCCTCCTGCTGCCGCATGGTCACAAGCAGCCCTTCGGTCACGGCGAAAGCCACGCGGACCGTGTCCAGGCTGACTATTCGTGCCAGCGAACCGGAATCCGGTCCGACCAGGTTGCCGGTCGTGAATGTCGCACGGCCGATGTTGCCGGAGATCGGCGCCGTGACGCGAGCATAGGCAAGGTTGAGCTCGGCGGTGTGGAGGGCCGCCTCCGCAACCTGCACGTCGGCGGCAGCGACATCGAATGCCGCCTGGACCTCGTCCAGGGCGGCCTGCGAGACCGTTCTTCGAGCGAACAGGTCGCGGTTGCGCGTCAGCGTCCGTTCGGCCGATCCGCGTGTCGCCTCGGCACGCGCCACCTGCGCCCGTGCCGACGTGACCAAGGCATCAAGCTGATCCGGTTCGATTTCAAACAGCGTGTCCCCAACCTTCACCGTCTGCCCATCCTTGAAATCGACGGCGTGCAGAAAGCCGGTGACGCGCGCGCGGATGTCCACTGCTTCGATCGCCTCGACACGAGCAGTAAACTGCGCGGGACTGCTCACCTCCTGAACCTTGATCTGTTCGATGACGACAGCGGGCGGTGGAAGTCCTTGTCTCCCTCCAGGCTGCTGAGCGAAGGAAATGGAATCGATGCAAGGGGTCGCGACGGCGGCCAGACAAACGATCATCAAGCAAGTGCAGACATGTCTGGTCATCCGCTTCTCAACCGAACAATGTTGCCCGGATGTTTCGCGTGAGATGGTCATGACCCGGCCCTGCGCATCGACAGGGATATGGCAATGTACGCGCCGCCGGCGACAAGGAGGGAAATGCCGGCAATCGTACCTGGCGTGTAGGTGCTGGTGTAGGGCAGCTTCAATGCGAGCGTCGCGCTGGCGGCCAGCGCGACCAGGCCCGAAACACCGAACCACTGCCAACCAGCCTGCTTGCGCACCCGTACCGCGAGCGCGACTTGTAGAATGCCCTGAACGAGAAACACCAGAGCGATCAGGAGAGTGATCGCGAGAGCGCCCTTCAAGGGGTTGAAGTATATCAGGATACCGCCAACCAGCTCGACCGCGCCGGTCAATTCTTGCCAGATGAACCCGCTCCACTCCTTGACCTGCAGGGATTGGACCATCTTCACGATGCCCGCGAGCGAAAGGACGAATCCGAGGACGACGCTTGCCGCAAATGTGGAAACCACGGGCAGGGCGACGGCCAGGGCTCCAGCCGACGCCAGGGCAATGCCCAACGCCAAAAACCACCCCCATTTGGAACGCAGCGAGGCCGCTTGCTGCCGGTGATCGGTTCCGCTCGTGGAAACGCCGCTCATTGTCGATTGCCTAACCAGAAATCCTGCATGAACGCCGTCCATCTCTGATCTCCGGAAGCGCGCTCCGCCGTCAGTAGTCCACCGAATCCCGGACTATCGGACAGGTCATGCAATGGCCGCCACCACGACCGCGGCCCAGTTCCGCGCCGATGATGGTAATGACCTCGATGCCCTCTTTGCGCAGCAGCGTGTTCGTGTAGGTGTTGCGGTCATAGGCATAGACGACGCCCGGCGACGCACAGACGAGGTTGGCACCGCTGTCCCACTGGGTGCGCTCGCGCACATAGGCGTTGCCGCCGGTCTCCACCACGCGCATCTTCTTGAGGCCGAGCGAGTCGCGCACCGTCTCGACGAAAGTCCCCTTGTCCTTGTGCAACTCGACGCCGCCCTTGCCGTTCGGCCGGTAGGAGAATGCCTCGATGCCATTGACGATGTCGGGGTAGAGCAACACGCAGTCGCGGTCGGCGAAGGTGAACACCGTGTCGAGATGCATCGCCGCGCGCAGCTTCGGCATCGCCGCGACGATGACGCGCTCGGCCGCGCCCTTCTCGAACAACGTCGCCGCGAGCTGGCTGATGGCCTGACGCGAGGTGCGCTCGCTCATGCCGATCAGCACATTGCCCTTGCCGATCGGCATGACGTCGCCGCCTTCCAGCGTGGCGAGGCCCCAATCCTTTGTCGGGTCGCCCCACCACACGTTCACCTTGCCGGCGAAGTCGGGATGGAACTTGTAGATCGAGGTGGTGAGGATGGTCTCCTCATGCCGCGCCGGCCAGTAGAGCGGATTCTGCGTGACGCCGCCATAGATCCAGCAGGTCGTGTCGCGGGTGTAGAGCGTGTTCGGCAGCGGGGGCAGCAGATACTCGTTCACCCCGGCCGCGTCGCGGATCAACTCGAGCTGTTCGCCGCCGATGGATTCGGGAAATTCATGGGTCGAGAGGCCCCCGATCAGCGTCTCCGCCAGTTCGCGGTTGGAGAGCCCCTCCAGATAGGAGCGCACCTCGTCGACGAGGCCGAGGCCGACCTGGTTCGGCACCACCTGATTGTCGAGTACCCATTTCTTCGCCTCGGGGACTGCGACAGTCTCGGCAAGGAGGTTATGCATCTCCACCACCTCGATGCCGCGGTCGCGCATCTTGGTCATGAAGTCGAAATGGTCGCGCTTGGCGTTCTCGACCCACAGCACATCGTCGAACAGAAGTTCGTCGCAATTGCTGGGCGTCAGGCGCTGATGGGCGCGGCCGGGCGCACAGACCATGACCTTGCGAAGCTGGCCGACCTCGGAATGCACGCCGAATTTCATTTCCATCGCCATGGCTTGTGCCTTTCTCGTCAAGGTGTGATGGCGCCGGTCAGCAGGCCGACGAAACCGGCGAGTCCCGCGACCAGGGTGACGGCGAAGATGACAAGTTCGACCGATGTGAAGAACCGCGCGTTCTGTTCACGCCGGGCCCAGAAATAGAGGATGGTGCCAGGCACAAAGAGGACCGCCACCAGCAGCACGTATTTCAGGCCGGCGGCGACGAACATGAACAGTGTATAGACGACAGCGATCCAGGCGAAGAACTGGTCGCGTCCGCGCTCACCGGGCGTGGTCTGGTAGACCTCGCCACGGCGGGCGATCAGCACGCCATAGCCCGCGACCAGCAGGTAGGGCAGCAGCGACGTCACGCTGGTCATGTCGAGCATGAAGTTGAAGGCGTCACGCGACCAGTAGGTCGAGATGACGAACAGCGAGACGACGATGTTGGTCAGCCAGAGCGCGTTGGCGGGCACGCGGTTGCTGTTCTGCGCCGCGAAGAGCTTCGGCATGTCCTGCGACTTGGCGGCGGCGAACAGCACCTCGGCGCAGATCAGCGACCAGGCGAGATAGGCGCCGAGCACCGAGATCAGAACGCCGATGGAAATCAGCACCGCGCCCCAATGGCCGACGGCCAGTTCCAGCGCGCCGGCGAGAGAGGGGTTCTGCACCCCGGCGATCGCCGCGCGAGGCGCGGTCGCATAGGGCAGCAACGTGATCGCGACCATGAGGCCGGTCACGGCCACGAACCCGAGGATGGTTGCGGAACCCACATCCGACCGCGTCTTGGCAAAGCGGGAATAGACGCTCGCGCCCTCGATGCCGAGGAACACGAAGACCGTGATGAGCATGGTGTCACGAACCTGCGCAACCAGCGTCTTCTCGGGCATGCCCACGCCGCCGAAGAAGTTTTCGGAGAATTGCGAATAATTGAAGAAGAAGATGAAGGCGAGGATCGCAACGAGCAGCGGCACGATCTTGGCGATGGTGACGACGGTGTTGATGAAGGTCGCCTGCTCAACCCCCCGAAGGATCAGAAAGTGGAACGCCCAGATGCCGATCAGCGACACGATAATCGCGATCGCGGTGCTTCCGTCGCCGAAGGGGCCCGGGAAGAAGCGTCCCAGCGTCGAGCCGATCAGCACCCAATAGAACACGTTACCGAGGCAACTGCCGAGCCAGTAACCGAAGGCGGACAGGAAGCCCATATAGTCGCCGAAGCCGGCCTTGGCATAGGCGAAAACGCCGGAATCGATGTCCGGCCGTTTCTCGGCCAATGCCTGGAACACTCGGGCCAGCATGTACATGCCGGTACCGGCGATCAGCCAGGCGATGATGGCGCCGAACGGGCCGGTTGCGGTAGCAAACCGGCCAGGCAGGTTGAAGATGCCGGCCCCAACCATCGATCCGACGACCATTGCGGTCAATGCGAATAAAGACAGCTTCTGCTCGGATTTACTTGTCACGTCTCTCTCCCGGCGATGGGCGACCAAGCGAGCCCGCAACCGATGGGCGAGTAAATCTATGCCTTTGAAACGGGCGTGAAATTAGCTGAGAATCTCATGGCTTGGCACCAAGTCTCTATTTGGGACTTGTGGCGTCCCAGAGCGTCACCTCGGCTAGACTTGGCGATGACGTCGATGCAGCATCGAAATCTCATCGCCTCTCTGGCCGCGTTGGAGCGGGCGGAAGGATGGTCTGGAATGCGGCAGCAAAGCTCACAGTCGGGGTAAGCAGACGCCCTCCTTAGGACGCGACCATGACATCCGAAAAGCCGCGATCCCTTTCATTGGCCGCGCTAGCCTCCATGGTGGTCGGATCAATGATCGGCGCGGGAATATTTTCACTCCCGCGCACTTTCGCCCACGCGACCGGGCCGGTCGGCGCCGTCATCGCCTGGTGTATCGCCGGGGCAGGGATGTACACCCTGGCGCGTGTCTTCCAGGCACTCGCGGAGCGCAAGCCCGAACTCGATGCCGGCATCTTTGCATACGCCAAGGCCGGTTTCGGTGACTACGCGGGGTTTCTCTCCGCCTTCGGCTACTGGCTGGTCGCCTGCATCGCCGACGTCTCTTACTGGGTCCTGATCAAATCGACGCTTGGCGCTTTCTTCCCATTTTTCGGCAATGGCGACACGGTTCCCGCCGTCCTGGTCTCTTCGCTCGGCCTCTGGCTATTCCATTTCACGATCCTGCGCGGGATCAGAGAAGCTGCCATCATCAACACCGTTGTCACCGTCGCAAAAGTCGTTCCCATCCTTGTCTTCATCGTGATTCTGATCAGCGCCTTCAACGCCGACCTGTTCGCCGCGAACCTCTGGGACGCGGAGCCCGTGTCACCGGTCGGTCTCTTCCAGCAAATCCGCGCGACCATGCTGATCACCGTATTTGTCTTCATCGGCATCGAGGGAGCAAGCGTCTATTCCCGCTACGCACAAAAACGCTCTGATGTCGGCACCGCCACGATCTTGGGTTTCGTCGGCGTGCTGTGCCTGCTGGTCCTGGTTACACTGCTGCCCTACGCCGCACTGGCGCGGACGGAAGTCGCGGCCATGAGGCAGCCATCCATGGCCTCCGTGCTGGAGGCCCTTGTCGGGCCGTGGGGAGGAATCTTCGTCAGCATTGGACTGATTGTTTCGGTGCTTGGAGCCTATCTGGCCTGGTCTCTGATTTGTGTGGAGGTGCTGTTCGCAGCCGCAAAGAGCGGAGACATGCCAAAGATCTTTGCAAACGAAAACCGCCACAAGGTGCCCGCCGCCGCCCTCTGGCTGACCAACATCGTGATTCAGTTGTTTGTGATCAGTACTCTTTTCTCGGAAGACGCATTCGCGCTGATGGTGAAGCTGAGCAGCGCGATGATCCTGGTTCCTTACTTGCTGGTTGCCGCATACGGCCTCCTTCTCGCGCTGCGCCGCGAGACTTACGACACCAGACCGCAGGAGCGATCCCGCGACCTGATCGTTGCCGGTATCGCAACGCTTTATGCCGCCTTCATGATCTACGCAGGCGGCCTGAAATTCCTTTTGCTGTCATCCATCCTCTATGCGCCCGGTACCTTGCTTTTTGTTCAGGTCAGACGGGAGCAGAACAAGCCGGTGTTGGTCGGCGCGGAATGGATTGTCTTTGCGGCCGCGGCAGCTGGCTGCCTTGTTGGGATCTACAGCGTTGCGACGGGCCAGATCGCTATCTAGAGCCTGTTCCATCCCGATGGAATCGGGATGGGGCTCTATCTCTTTGTTTGAGCATGATCTTTCCCGAAAACCGGATTCCACTTTTCGGGATCATGCTCTAGCCTCGGTGAGGAACGGGGTATTCGATCCGTCGAAGGCGCTCGTAAAGAGATGCTTCGTCGAGCTTGCCCATCGAGACAAGCGCCATTGCGCTTGCTCTCAGTTCGGCCGCGCGATGACTGCCCTCGGCAATTCCCTGCTCGCGGCAAACGCGGTTATAGACCCGCTTCAAAAGGACGAGGTCGCTCCGATGAGTGATTCCAAATTTGGACGTTTTGGGGTTAGCCATGGCTCACTCCCACCCGCATGGTAGCTCGGTTCAAGCCCGTCAACGCTTGTGGGCGTGCGACGCGGCAGCCGCTGCATTCGTGCGGAACAAAGCCGCGAGGTTCAAGAAGTGGCTTCGCTGACTGCGCCAAGGCCAATGCATCGGCTTTGGCCGCCCGCGTCCAGAAATCAGCTATTGCTTTGGTATCGAAGACACAGATGCCGGCCGCCGCTCATGCAGGCGCGATGGGCCTGTCAGGGCCAAGTTCAGGTCCTGGGCGGCTGTGTCGCACCTGATACGTGAAGGGCCGAAGTCCTTGGTGATCCGCCGTGCCTGGGCCTGTGTGATCCCGTGCTTCCTGGCGAAATAGGCGGTTTCATAGGGTTTCTGCACAGCCGGCTAGCGCCATCTTTTCTTGTTATCGAGCGGCAGAGGACGAACAGCCCCGGCCGAGAATGTGTATGTGGCAAAAGGATCCGGCTTGTGAGCGGGACGCCCATATCCAAACCGACCGCCGAAATCTCCTTCAGCATCCTGTTGTTGGGATGGCAATTCGGGCGGCGTACCGACCGAACCCGTGTGGTCGTGATCTTCCGTTGGGGGTGCGCCAGGTTTTTTCATGCAACTAAAGAAATCGTCAGGCCAGTTGGTTCCCTGGTGAACCCGGACATGGTTTCTGGAACCTTTCCAGCCGAGGTGAGGCCAGCGGTTCCGCTGGACTGGTCATGCCTGACAGGTCGATTGGAACAAGAATGCCGCGCGGAACGTTGGTGGATGTCAAAGTGACAGGAACAGTTCATGCCCCATAGGGCAAGAGCGGCGAACGGCGAACCGGCTGGGCGCGCTCAGGAGGCGCATATGGATACCACCACAATTCTGGTCATCGTTCTTATTGTTATTCTGCTGGGCGGCGGCGGTTTTTACGGTCGCGGCCGCTGGTACTAGGTCCCGCAAGAGACCTCGCTTGCTCGTTTGCCTGCACCCGCACCAGTCGGGTGCAGGACGGTCTGTTCGGCCTGTAGCCAGGCTGCCCGCTGAGGCATTGCGACGAACGATCCAGACGACCTAGCTGCCTCCTGCCTGGCTGAATACAACCGTGCCGTCGTCCTTGCGGACTTCCACCGCTACGATCCCGTCATTCTGCTTTCGAGCAAGAAATGTCGCCAGCGCATGATCTCGCGCGTCTTTCTCGGCATCGAAGGGCGTCTTTTCAACGATGCCCGCTTTCCCGTACCAAATCACAGTGTAGGCCATCGCTGGACGCTCCCTTGCCTTTGCCCGAAGCGTCGTCCCCCCGGGCACTGGATTGCCTAAGCTGAAAACCTTCGAACATCCAGGTGCTAAACCGTGGCCGCGGCCGGAAGTTCCATATCCAGCCTCAGGCTTGCGCCTCACTGGGCGGCGGTGCTCGTTTGAAGCTCCGCACCTGCTCGATGGCCTGGCGCAGACGTCGGATTCCCGCTTCGCTCTCGGCCTTGTTGCAGGCGGCATAGCCAAGCACCAGGCCATTGCCGGAGGACGACCAGTAATATTTCGACAGCGGCGATGCGTTGACACCGAGTTTGTCGGCGCAATGCACGACCGCCCGGTCGTCGCAACTTTCGTGAAGCGCGGCAACGACCTGGATTCCGGCTTCCGCCGCCGATAGGGTCATGTGGTCGGCCAGTTCGGTCTCGCACAATTCGTAGAAGAACTTGCGGCGCTCGGCGTAGATGCGGCGCATGCGCTTGAGGTGGCGGCTCATGTGGCCCTCGTCGATGAAATCGGCAAGTGCTGCCTGAAGCACCAGGGGCGCGAACTGTCCGGTGGTGCTCAGCGCATGCGGAATGCCCTCGCACAGGGCGGCGGGCAAGACCATGAACCCCAGCCTGAGCGCCGGAAACAGCAATTTCGCGAAGGTGCCGACATAGATGACGCGGTCGGCGTAATCCATGCTCTGTATGGCGGGGACCGGCCTTCCCTGAAACCTGTACTCGCCGTCGAAATCATCCTCGATGATCCACGAATTGTTGCGCTCGGCGATTTCGAACAGGCGCAGCCGCTGGTCCATTCGCATCGTGATCCCCAGGGGATGCTGGCAGGCGGGCGTCACATAGATCAGGCGCGGCGAAACCTCCGGCTGGTTCATCTGCCAGCCGTCGCGGTCGACGACAAGCGGCAGGATGTTGGCGCCCGCGACCGTGAAGGTCGCCTTGGCCGCGTAGTAACCCGGTTCCTCCAGCCAGACCGTGTCGCCGGGATCGAGCAGCAGGCGCGCCAGCAGGTCGAACGCCGCCTGTGCTCCTGTCGTCACGACGATCTGTTTGGGAGAACATCGCACGCCCCTGGCCGAGATAAGGTAGCCGGCTATCGCCTCCTTGAGCGCCGGCAGACCGGTCACATGATAGGTGCCGAACAACATGTCGGCGCCAAAGGTCGCCCGACGCGCGAGAAGCCTGCCCCAGACGCCGAAGGGGAAGTTCTGGGAGTCCGGCATGCCCGGATGAAAGGCAAAGCGACCGGGCGATCCATGATGGAAGGGTTGCTGCATCAGGCTTTCGCCGCGCCTGGAAAGCGGGCGTCGAAGTGCCGTGGCCGCGGGTTTGTTGCCTCGATCGGTCGAGTTCACGGGCAGGTCGACGACCACCGGGCGCGCGCCCTGCCGGCTTGCAAGATACCCTTCCGTGGCCAGTTGGTCATACGCACCGACGATCGTGTTACGCGCGAGGCCCAGATCCTCCGCGAGCGCGCGCGTCGACGGCAGTTCCGAGCCTGGCGCCAAGCGGCGGTCACGGATCATCGAGGCAATCTGCCGATAGAGCTGGCGATGGATCGGTTCGTCGATGGTCCGGTCGATGACCAGCGCATCCATCGGAAAGGCCTGGCGCCGTCGCCTTGACATCCGCATCGAAAATCCTCGGCCGCATGAGAACAAGCAGAGCTTAGACGAGCGCCGCGCCGATTGAAACTGGCACCTTCACTTCCATGCAAACTGGCTCTCGCGATGGAGACAGATCGGCGCTTAGATGAAAAGAAAAAGGGAACGACGGGCCAGAACAGACCGCAAGCGAAACGCCTTCACCGACGGGAATGGTCGGGATGAAGCGTCGCGACCGATGGTCTGGTCCGGTGAGGAGCGATGATGGCAGTCCGGATAGGCATAAATCCGATCACGTGGACCAATGACGACGTGCCGGAGCTCGGCGGCGATACACCGCTCGAGGTCTGCCTTTCCGAAACGGCGCAGGCCGGCTATGCCGGCACCGAGCTCGGCGGCAAGTTCCCGCGCGCCAGCAAGGATCTGGCCGCGGTTCTCGCGACCCATGGCCTCGAACTGGTCTCCGGCTGGTATGATGGCCGGATCTGCGAAAAGGAGGTCGAGGAGGAATTCGACGCCATCCTGCCGCATCTGACGCTTCTGCGCGACCTCGGCGCCAAACACGTCGTCTACGCCGATACGTCGCGCGGCCGCCATGGCGCCATTCACGATCCGATCTCGCAGCGTCCCAGACTTGCCGACGGCGAGTGGAAATCCTACGGCAACAAGATCACGCGACTGGCCGAACGGTTCGCGGATTTCGGCGTCGGCATGGCCTTTCACCATCACATGGGAACCATCGTCGAGACGGATGACGAGATCGGCAGGTTGATGGCCGGTTCGGGCGAAGCCGTCGGCCTCCTCTATGACACCGGCCATTGCCTGTTTTCCGGCGGCGATCCCGAGGCGCTGCTGCGGCGGCATGTCGGCCGCGTCGTCCACGTGCACTGCAAGGATGTGCGGCCGGATGTGCTGAAGCGCGCTCGCGCGCTGGACATGAGCTTCATGGGGGCGGTGATGGAAGGCATCTTCACCGTGCCCGGAGATGGGTCCATCGACTATTTGACGCTTTTGCGGGTGCTGGCCGACAATGGCTATGCCGGCTGGCTGGTGGTCGAGGCCGAACAGGATCCGGCCAAGGCCCACCCGCTCACCTATGCGACGATGGGCTACCGCAATCTGCGCGACCTGGCCCGCAAAGCTGGTTTCGAGGTCAAGGAACGGAAGAACTGATACCCTTCGGGGGCGCTGGGGAGCGGCAATGAGTTCTGTCCTGTACCAAGGTGTGGTCAAGAACTACGGGGCGCTGAACGTCTTGCGGTCGCTTGACCTTGCCGTTCCCGATCACATGTTCCTGGCCCTGCTCGGTCCTTCGGGCTGCGGCAAGACGACGGCGCTGCGTATCCTGGCTGGCCTCGACATGCCAAGCGCCGGCAAGCTCTTCATCGGCGAGCGCGACGTCACCCGGCTGCAGCCGCGCGACCGCGACATCGCCATGGTCTTCCAGAGTTACGCGCTCTATCCGCAGATGACGGTCGGCGAGAACATCGGCTATCCCCTGTGGATTCGCGGCATGCCGGATGCCGAGCGTCGCGCCAAGATCGACGAGGTCGCCGCGGTTCTCGAGATCGGCCACCTGCTCGATCGGCGGCCGCGCCAGCTTTCGGGTGGCCAGAGGCAGCGCGTGGCGCTTGCGCGCGCCATCGTTCGCGATCCGGCTGCCTTCCTCATGGACGAGCCGCTGTCGAACCTGGATGCAAGGTTGCGCCTGACCATGCGCGGCGAGATCAAGCGGCTTTGCCAGCGGCTCGGCGCTACCACCCTCTATGTCACCCATGACCAGGTCGAGGCCTTGACCATGGCCGACTTCGTCGCGGTGATGCACGGCGGCGAGCTGCAGCAGATGGCGCCGCCGGCCGACATCTACGACCGTCCGGCCAACCGGTTCGTCGCCACCTTCGTCGGCAATCCACCGATGAACATCCTTCCGGTCACACTGGCCGAACAAGGCATCGCGATCGGTGGAACGCCGATTGCAATTCCCGCCGCCCGGCTGGCGGCGTGCCGTGCGGCGCAAGTGGTCGAGATCGGCCTGCGGCCGGAAGACATGAGCGTGTCAGTGCCGGGCGCGCCCAACGCACTGCCCGGCGAGATCTATGTCGTCGAACCGATGGGCAACGAGACGCTGGTCAACGTGCGCCTTGGCGGCGGCAATGTTTCGGTCCGCGCGGGCCGCGACTTCAGGGGCGCGGTCGGCGCCAACATCGCGGTCACTTTCGATGTGTCGAACGCATGCTTCTTCAATTCGGCCGGCCTGACGGCCGTCCACAGGGTCAACAGTGATGGAGAGTGAAATGACGCAGTCCAGCAGAAGCAGACTTACTCGCCGCTCCGTACTCAAGGGAGGACTTGGCCTGGCGCTTGCCACGACCGCCCTTACCGCACTCGGCCTGCCTGTCCCGGCCAGGGCGGCCGGCAAGAAGGTGATCATCGGCGCTTTCGCCGATGGCGGCCTGACGCCGTTCAAGCAGAAGATCATCCCGCTCGCCAAGGATGCCGGCTTCGACATCGAATTCCTCGAGGATGAATACGGCGTGACGCTGGAGAAGTGGTTCGCCGACGCCAAGAACAGCGCCGGCCAGTACGACCTCTATCTTCTCGACGATCCATGGGTGCCGCAGTTCGGCGCCGCCAATGTGCTCGAGGATCTCGGCGCGGCCGGCATCGACGGCAGCGACAAGGACTGGATCGGCTCGATGATCGACATGGGCTACTGGCCGCCGCAGAAGGGCGCACGCGTGAAAGGCTTCGAAACCGCCACGCCGACGCTGATCTGCGTGCCGTTCGTCGGCGATCTGCAGACCCTGACCTACCGCAACGATGTCTACACGAGTGGCGCACCGAAGACCTGGGACGAGGTCATCGCCAAGGGCAAGGAAGGCGTGGCGGCGGGCAAGATCAAATATCCGGTCGTGTTCCGCGGTGTTTCCGGAAATCCGATCGTGACCAGCTGGTATCCGGTCTTCCTGTCGTTTGGCGGCTCCTTCTTCGACGACAAATGGAACCCGGTCTTCAATTCCGCCGAAGGCAAGGCCTCCGCCGAATTCTTCGTCGGCACCATGAAGCAGAACGCGCCGAGCGGCGTCGTCGAGTTCGACTCGGATCAGGAAGGTGCGGCGATCCTGGGCGGCGAGGCCGGCGCGATCATCCAGTATTCCGGCAACGCGCTGAAGGCCGACGATCCGGCGCAGACCAAGGTGGCGGGCAAGCTCGATTTCGGCGTCGTGCCGAAGCAGACATCGGCGATCGCCCAGATGGGCATCTTCATCGCCGGGATTCCGAAATCGGCGCCCAACAAGGCCAATTCGGTCGAATTCCTGAAGTGGTATGTCAGCGCCGACATCCAGGCCAAGCTGTCGGAAGCAGGCTCCATCCCGGTCAAGCGCAGCGCCTTCGGCATCGCCAAGCCCGGCAACCGGCTGATCCCGGTCGCCTTGCAGCAACTCGACGCCGGCGCGCTGCCGCGGCCGCGCACACCCGACTGGGCCAAGGTCGAGGAACTGCTCGGCATCGAGCTCAACAAGGCGCTGCAGGCCGGCTCGGGCGGCGGCGCCGCGTTGGACAATGCCGCCAAGCAGGTCAAGGACTACCTGTCTTCGGTCGGCTATTACTGATGGCAAACGGCGGGACGCAGAGCCGCAAATACCGTCTGCAGGGGGCGGGGCTCGACCTCGCCCTCCCTTATCTCATGCTGGCGCCGGGCCTGCTGATCGTGCTTGGCGTGCTTGTCTATCCGCTCTGGGACGGCCTGCGCGCCAGCACCAAGGTCTATCGCTACGGCTCGGTCGTCGCCGATGTCGGCATGCAGAACTACATCAAGCTGTGGAGCGATCCGCAGTTTCTGAACTCGCTCTGGGTGACGGTCGAATTCGTCGCCCTGTCGGTCACCTTCGAGGCAATCCTGGGCTTTGCCCTGGCGCTGTTCTGCCTGCGGGAATTTCGCGGCATCCGCTTGCTCAGGACCATCCTGATCATCCCGATGGTGATAACGCCGGTCGTGGTCGCCATTGTCTTCAGGCTGATCTATGCCAGCGACGCCGGCATGCTGACGGCGATCTCCGAGTGGATGGGCGGCGGCCAGGTGCAGATCCTCGGCAGCCCCGTCAAGGCCTTCATCGGCCTCGTCGTTCTCGATGTCTGGGAATGGACGCCGCTGATGTTCCTGATCCTGCTGGCCGGCCTGCAGTCGCTGCCGCACGAACCCTTCGAGGCCGCCCGCGTCGATGGCGCCGGCAACTGGCGGGTGTTTGCCGACCTGACCTTTCCGATGATGCGGCCGGTGCTGGCGATCGCCATCGTGCTGCGCACGATCGACGCCTTCGGCACGTTCGACCAGGTGTTCGTGCTCACAAGGGGCGGACCGGGCGAGGCGACGCGGCTGGTCTCGATCTATGGCTACGACACCGCCTTCAAGTTCCAGCAGACCGGCTATGCGGCAGCACTTTTCGTCACCATCGGACTGGTCGTGCTTGCGCTAGCCTTCAGCGCCGTGCGGCTTTTGCGCAGGGTCGACGCATCATGAACAGTCGTCTGGCCCGCATCGGGGTGATGAGCGTGGTGCTGGCCATCGTGCTGTTGCCCATCTACTGGCTCGTCTCGACATCACTGAAGTCCAATCGCGAGATCACCCAGGAAGGCACGCTCTATCCGCATGTCCCGACACTGGACAATTACATCAGGCTGTTCACGGAGAAGCAGTTCGGCGCCTATCTGACCAACTCGCTGGTGGTGACGTTCTTCTCCGTGGCGATCGCCCTGGTCGCCGGCGCGATGGGCGCCTATGCGATCGCCCGCTTTCGCCTGCCTTTCGCGATGGAGCGCAAGGTCGGGTTGTTCCTGCTGACGCTGCGCATCGTGCCGCCGGTCGTCATCCTGATCCCGGTCTACCTGCTGATGCTCAAGCTCGGCCTGCTCGACAGCTGGCTGGGCCTGATCGCCACCTACACCGCGTTCAACATCACCTTCTGCGTCTGGATGATGGAGAGCTTCTTTCGCGAAATCCCCGTGGATCTCGAGGAAGCCGCCATGGTCGACGGCGATTCCCGCTTCGGTGCGTTCCGGCGCATCACCCTGCCGCTGGCAGCCCCCGGCCTCGCGGCGACCGCCATCTTTGCCGTGCTGGTCACCTTCAACGAATTCCTGTTCGCGCTGGCGCTGACGGCCACGCCCCGGGCGATGACGATGCCGCGCGGCACCGCCACGCTGATCGGCCGCATCGACACCGACTGGGCCTCGATGTCGGCGGCCGGCGTCATCGGCGCGTTGCCGATCGTCTTCTTCGCGCTCCTGGTGCAGCGCCATCTGGTTCGCGGGCTGACCATGGGAGCCGTGAAATGACGATCCGGCGGGGCAGCCACCCACCTCAATCAAGTCGCCGCCTCGGCCACGCACAAGGCCGCCCGACACCACGCGGCCTTTCAGGGAAATCAAACGCATGATCGATGTCTGTCTATTTGGAGCGGGCCTCATCGGCCAGGTGCATGCAGGCAATCTGGCGCGCCATCCCCGCGTGCGCCTGCGCTACATCGTCGATCCGAACACCGAGGCCGCCGCGAAGGTCTCGGCCCTTACCGGAGCCGAGATCGCCGACACCCAGACCGTGATGAATGACCCGTCGATCCGCATGGTGTTCATCGCTTCGGCGACGAGAACCCACGCGGACCTGGCCATGGCCGCGGCCGCCAAGGGCAAGGCGATCTTCTGCGAAAAGCCGATCGATCTTGATCTCAGGCGCACGGACCAATGCCTGGCGGCTGTCGAGAAGGCAGGCGTGCCCTTTCAGATCGGATTCAACCGTCGGTTCGACCCGAGTTTTCGGGCGCTCAAGGCGCGCCTTGGGCAAGGCGAGATCGGCGCCGTTGAGCAGGTCATCATCACCAGCCGCGATCCGGAACCGGAAACCGAGGAAGCGCTCGCCGGAGGAGGGGGCGTCTTCCGGGAGATGACCATTCACGACTTCGACATGGCACGAAACCTGTTGGGCGAAGAGCCGGTGGAACTCTTCGCGACCGGGTCGTCCCTCGTCGCGCCGCAATATGCCAAGCTGGGGGACTACGATACGGCGATGTTCGTGCTGCGCACGGCGTCCGGCCGGCAATGCCACATCAACAATAGCGTCAGGGCCGCCTACGGCTACGACCAGCGCATCGAGGTGCATGGCGCGGATGGGATGCTGCGAGCCGGCAACAGGGTGCCGACATCGGTCGAAGTTTCAGGTGCAAAGGCGGTATCGCGCGACAAGCCCTACTACTTCTTCGTCGAGCGCTATGCCGAGTCCTACGCCGCCGAGATCGATCATTTCATCACCTGTGTCGAAACAGGCCAACGGCCCGATGTCACGGCAAGCGACGGCCGCAAGGCGATGATCCTGTGCGAGGCAGCGCTTGCCTCCGCCAAGTCCGGCAGGTTCGAGGCCGTCCGGTTCTAGCGCGATTGAACGAGGAGTTTCCAGATGAAGATCGGCATGATTACGGACAGCCTCGGCAACCTCGCCTTCGACGAGATGTTGCGCGCCTCCGCCGAGCTTGGACTCGAGACGCTGGAGTTCGCGTGCGGCAACTGGTCGTCGGCACCGCATATCGATCTGCAGGCGATGCTGGCGAGCGCGGCCACGCGCAAGGAATTCGTCGCCAAGGTCAGGGATCACGGGATGACGATCGCGGCGCTCAATTGCTCGGGCAATCCGCTGCATCCCGGGCCGCAGGGCAAGATCCACCACAGCGTTACACAGGACACCATAAGGCTGGCCAGCCTGATGGAGATCGATCGCGTGGTCATGATGTCGGGCCTGCCGGGCGGACCGGGTGACGCCAATCCGAACTGGATCATCACCGATTGGCCGCCGGAATGCCTGGAGATCCAGCGCTACCAGTGGGAAGAGCGGATCATCCCGTACTGGCGCGACCTCGTCGCGTTTTCAAACAAGCTCGGCATCCACAAACTGTGCCTGGAACTGCACGGCCACCAGGCCGTCTACAACGTCCAGACGCTGTTCAAGCTTCGTGACGCCGTCGGCGAAACGGTCGGCGCCAATTATGACCCCAGTCATCCCCTGTGGATGGGGGCGGACCCGATTGCCGCCATCCGCAAGCTCGGCTCGGCGATCTACTATGTCCACGCCAAGGACACCCGGATCGAACCAATTCCCGCGGCCATCGACGGCACGCTCGATGCGCGCCCGCCGAACCTCTATGCCGAACGCGCCTGGAACTACATCACGCTCGGCTACGGCCACGGTGAGACCTGGTGGCGGCAGTTCTGCACCGCGCTCAAGCAGGTTGGCTACGACGATGTCCTGTCGATCGAGCACGAGGACATGATGCTCTCCCCGATGGAAGGCATGCGAAAATCCGTTGCGCTGCTGCGCAACGTCGCAATCAACCTGTCATAAAGCGAGGACTTGCCGAGGTTCGGGCCGGTCGCCCGCTATCTCGACCTCGACGACGAAGTTTATCAAGGATTTGGGGACCGGTTCGACGACAGGGCCGCCAAACGGCGGCTTGCGTGTTGGCGGCCGTGCGTGGTGCTCATGGACCGTCTGGTCCATGGGCTCTCGGTTCCGCCGGCTCCTAGGTCCGGGAAGAACGCTCCGGCCGTTCATAGAACAGACTGGCTCGAAATCGGTGCCGCTCGGGCGGTTTGATCCGCCGCAAAGCGTGGCGGCGTCCATTGCGCTTAAATAAGAACTGGCTCGAAAAGCCGGCAAACGGGGAAGGAGCGTCACATGAGCTACAAGGATATCTTGGTGTTCCTCGACGGTTCCGTCGAAAACGCAGCGCGGGTGGATTTCGCCCTTTCGCTGGCAAAGGCACACGGCGCGAGGCTGACTGGCGTCGACATCGACTCCCCAGCTGCTTTCGCAGGCGAGTGGTCCGAACGCGCGAAATCGCTCGAAGAGACATTGTTCGCCAGTGCCAATCGCTTCGGCGTCGACGTTCGCTTCAAGGTCGCGGACCGCAACTCTGCGGAATGGAAGCGTTACTATACGCCCTATGCGGATCTGGTGATCGCCACGCAGCCCTATCGTGAGGTTTCCGACAGGATCGCGCCCGAGGTGCCGGGGGATTTGTTGACGTCGGCAGGCGTGCCGATGATCCTGCTGCCGCGGGACTGGCGGCCGGGACCCGTTGGAGAAGAGGTCGTGATTGCCTGGTCACCGAGCGGACAAGCCGCCCGTGCCGTCCACGATGCGATGCCCCTTTTGGTCCGGGCGCGGAAGGTAACGGTGTTCGCCTTCGATCCGCCGGCCGACTTGAAGGATACGGATCTCGACTTGCTGCGCGACCATCTGCTTGCCCATGGCGTCAAGGCCGGGACCGACCGCTGGACGGACACCGGCGACTTGTCGGCAATCGAGGCGCTGTTTGCTTCGCGCGCTTTGGAGGACGCCGACCTGATCGTGGCCGGCGCTTATAGCCATTCGCGAATCCGTGAGGCCTTGTTCGGCGGAATGACCAAATCCCTGCTCGAGCAATTCTCGCTGCCGGTGTTCGTCTCGCACTGAACGGGGGATCGGTTCCTGCAAATGACTGGGCGGCACCTGCGCGGCTTGCCTTGATCTAGGGCGCTTGGCGGCAGAATGGCGGGTCATTTGGTGGAGTTTTGCAATGAGCCGAACCAGAGGTTTCCTGCTGGCCATGTTCATCGTCATGGTGGCCGCGGCCAGTGTGGCCTTCCTGCTTTACGAGAACGAGCTTGGTCGCATGCGCGACACCGCCAGCCGAGGCAGTCTGATCGCCAACCTCGACATGGGCCCGATCGAATACGCCAACAGCGGTGCTGGCATTCCGCTTCTGTCGATCCATGGTGCCGGCGGCGGTTTTGACCAAGGCCTTGCCAATGCAGCCGATCTCGTGGGTGAGGGTTTTCGGGTCATCGCGCCATCACGCTTCGGCTATCTGCGCACGCCCGTTCCGCCGGACTCCTCTCCAGCCGCGCAGGCCGATGCGCACGCGGCGTTGCTTTCCAAACTCGGCGTCCCCAAAGCGGTGGTCGTCGGCATTTCGGCAGGCGCGCGTTCCGCGGCTGAGTTGGCACTCCGGCACCCGGACAAGGTCGCCGCTCTTGTTCTGATCGTCCCAGCCCTCTATTCGCCCACCAAGCCGATCTCGATCGAAGTGGGTCGCGGCAACAGGTTCGCATTCTGGGCCGTCAATGCTGGCGGCGATTTCGCATGGTGGGCCGCCGAGAAAGTCGCGCCGTCGATACTCATTCGCTTCCTCGGCGTTCGACCGGCGCTGGTAGCGGCTGCGCCTCAGGCCGAGCGGGATCGCGTCATGAGCTTCGTCCGGAGCGTTGAGCCCTTGTCGCTGCGCTTCCCCGGCATCAATATCGACAGCGTCCCCGAACTCCATGAAATGCCGTTGGGCGAAATTACCGCGCCGACAATGATCATCTCCGCGCGTGACGACCTGTTCAACACGCTGCCGGCGGCTGAGTTCTCGGCGGGCAAGATCCCCGGTGCCATGCTGGTCGTCTACGACACTGGTGGACATCTTTTGGTGGGACAGGCGCAGCAGGTTCGCACTGCGGTTCGCACGTTTCTGGCAGGCGCGGGCCTGATCCCGTCATTGGCAACAACAACATCAATGTCGCGGTAAGCCGCTCGATGTCAGCGGCGACGCCGGCACCATCAGCGTGTCGCTCGGCTTTCGATCAGATGGCGTGCCAGCCGGCACGCGACGACGAATTCGCTGCCATTCCTTCAGGAGTCGCCCACAGGGAATGGTCCGCTCCGCGGCGGCTTTGCGCCGGCGCGGAGGATTGCGCAGGCGGTGCGGGTTCAATTGGTGGCGATCCTGTCAACCGCCGAGCGCCGGGACGAGCCCGCGGAGCGAGGGCGAAGCACCAATGCCGCAGCGATGCACGGCGGGCCGTGAAATCGACAATCGGGCGCTCGCAGAAGCTATTCCGAGGCAGCGACAAGCCCGGCTTGGAAAAGCCTCCACATCGACATTCAACCCCTGGGGACAGCAGTCCTTGAATCCTCGAGCAAGGCGAGCAAGCCTTTCAGGATTTCGATTGGTGGCGGCGGACAGCCTGGAATGTGCAGATCGACCGGCAGCACCTCCGACACTCCCCCGACCACGGCATAGCTGCCAGCGAAACAGCCGCCGTTCCTGGCGCAATCCCCGAGTGCAACCACCCACTTGGGGTTGGGAGTCGCATCGTATGTTCGCTTCAACGCTTCGCTCATGTTCTTGGTCACCGGTCCTGTGACGAGCAAGATATCGGCATGACGCGGCGAGGCGACAAAACGGATTCCGAAACGCTCGATGTCATAGAATGCGTTGTTGAGCGCATGCATCTCGAGTTCGCAGCCATTGCAGGAACCGGCGTCGACAGCCCGGATGGCCAGGCTTCTGCCCAGCCTTTTGCGAGCGGACCCGTCGAGGGCACGCGCCAATTCCTCGACCGCCGAGTCGCGTGCCAACGGTGGTCGCTCGGTGAGGGCGGGGCGTATCAGGCTTTCGAAGAGGAGCTTGCGCATGACAGCATGCCTTCAAAGATCGTGCCCGGAATAAGAGCAGTTGAATGATTTGTTGCAGAGCGGAAAGTCGGCGACGATGTTGCCCTCGATGGCGGCTTCAAGAAGCGGCCACTGAAACCATGACGGGTCACGCAGGTGACAGCGCTCGACAAGGCCACCCCTGCCAATGCGCAGCCAGGCCAGGATGTCGCCGCGAAAACCTTCAACGAGCGCCATGCCTTCATGCGGTCCGTCTGTCGGCGCGAGATCGACACGGATCGGGCCACCGGGCAGTTTTCCCAGGATCTGTTCGATCAGCGACAGGCTCTGCTTTACCTCGTGGATGCGGATCCAGACGCGCGCGTTCACGTCGCCTTCCTGGAGGAGAGGGACGTCAAAGGCGAGTTCGTCATAGGGCGGATAGGCCAGACCGCGCCGTGCATCGAAGTCCCGGCCAGAGGCTCGGCCGACAAAGCCTCCGGCGCGATACTGTCGGGCGAGCTCTGCCTTGAGCCGGCCGGTTGCGACCGTCCGGTCCTGCAGCGACGCCGTATTGTCGTAGAGGTCGATCAGCTTGGGGAACCGCTGCCTGATCTCGGCGAGCAGGTACCGAACCGCTGTCGCGCCCTCGTCGCTCAGGAAGCTTGCCACCCCTCCAGGCACGATGCAGTCGCGCATCAGACGATGGCCGAAAGCGGCATCGCTTGCCCGCAATACGCGCTCACGGAGCACCCCGCAGTGGGCATGCATGAGCGAGAAGGAGGCGTCGTTGCAGATGGCGCCGATGTCGCCCAGATGATTGGCCAGGCGTTCCATCTCGGCCATGAGCGCTCGCAGCCAGCGCGCGCGCGGAGGGATCTCGACACCGAGCGCCGCTTCGACCGCGCGGGCGAATGCGAGGGAGTACGCCACGGTGCTGTCGCCTGAGGTTCTGGCTGCCAGCCTGGCGGCACGATCGATATCGGATCCAGCCATCAAACCTTCTATGCCCTTGTGCGTGTATCCGAGGCGCTCTTCCAGCCGGACAACCGTTTCGCCGCTCGCCGTAAATCGAAAATGCCCCGGCTCGATGATGCCGGCATGCACAGGTCCGACCGGAATCTGGTGCAGGCCTTCCCCCTCGGCAGGCAGGAAATGATAGGGGGACGCCGTCGGAGACGATGTCTGCTGGGTTCCCAGCGGATAGCTGAGCCCCCACTGGCCATGATCGAGCCACCGTCGTGTATCGGGCGCGCCCTGCGGCAAGAGACCGAACAAATCGGCGGCCGCACGTTCGAGGCGCAATGCGGGCGGATGCAGCCGGCCGACCGATGGGTAGCGGCCGTCCGGACATACCAGGCTGACAACGCCGATCTCACTGGCGTTTTCATCGAGGAGCGCCATGTGGACGACGCCCGGCTCACCCCAGAGACCGAGCAGGCCCCAGTGGCCCTCGACCAGCTGGTCAACGGCAAAGCTCCATATCTTGGGAGCCACCACGGCGCGCGGCCACGGAAAATGGTTGTCGACACGTTGGCCAGCAAGGATGAGGTCGATCAGAGCGGGCATGCTTCTTTCTCCCTTCCTTCATCCCAGAAGGTTGGCGACATGCTGGAACCATGTGACCAGTGGTGGCGGCAGATAGATGCCGGCGGCAAACACCAGCGCCAGGTGGGAATACATCGGAATGTAGGACGCCTCGGCGGGCGCGGTGCTGCCGCGCGGTTCGCCGAAAGCGACGCCGGTCAGCCGAAGCAGCAGGGCGCCGAAAGCGAGCAGAATCCCGAATACCAGCGGTACCGCCAGAAAGGGGTGCCTTGCAAATGTCGAACTCACAACCAGGAATTCGCTCATGAAGATGCCGGATGGAGGGAGGCCGGCAATGGCGACGACGCCGATGACGAGCGCCCAGCCAAGCGCCGGATGCGTCTCCGTCAGCCCCCTGATCTCGGTTATGTTCTGTGTTCCCTTGACCTGAGCAATGTGTCCGACCGTGAAGAAGATCGCCGACTTGGTCAGGCTGTGCATCACCATGTGCAGCAGGCCGGCAAAGTTGGCGAGCGGGCCACCCATGCCGAAAGCGAACACGATGATGCCCATGTGCTCGATGGAGGAATACGCGAACAGACGTTTGATGTCGCGGCGGCGGTAGAGCATGAAGGCCGCGAAAACGAGTGACGTCAGCCCCATCGTGATCATCAATGGCCCCGTCGCGATCGCTTCTGGGCTTGCCGCGAGCAACATCTTGAAACGCAGCACGGCATAGAGCGCGACGTTCAACAGCAAGCCCGACAGCACCGCGGAAATCGGCGTCGGGCCCTCCGCGTGCGCGTCGGGCAGCCAGGCATGCAAGGGCGCAAGGCCAACCTTCGTGCCGTAGCCGAGCAGCAGGAAGACGAAGGCGACATTCAGCAAAGCCGGGTCGAAATGCGCCGCGTGTGCGATGAGCACTGTCCACACCATGGCATTCGTGCCCTCGCCAACAACTGGTTGCGCGGCCATGTAGACGAGGATGGTGCCGAACAGGGCCAGCGCGATGCCGACGCTGCCCAGGATGAAATATTTCCAGGCGGCTTCCAGCGCTTCATGCGTGCGATAGATGCCAACCATGAGCACGGTGGTCAGCGTGGCAAGCTCCACCGCCACCCACATCAAGCCGATATTGTTCGACACGAACGCCAGGTTCATGCCGAACATCATGATCTGGTACATCGCATGGTAGAACCGCAGGTTCGACGCGGTCAGCCGTCCGGTATCCAGTTCGTGCGCGATGTAGGAGGCGCTGAAGACGCTGGTCGTGAAGCCGACAAATGCATTGAGCACGATGAAGACGATGTTGAGATCGTCGACGAGCAGGTATTGACCGGGCTGTGGCCGTTCGGTGACGAAAAGCGACAGTGCGGCGAGCAAGGTCAGCAAGCTCGCCGCGACATTGAGGCCCGCCGCCAGCCGGTAATTCGGCAGCGCCGCCAGAAGCGCGGCCGCGACGACTGGTATCAGCAAAATGGCGGCCACCGCATCGAGGGAAAACGCGGTCAACGATGTTCTCCCCTGTAGTCGTCGAGCGCGCCGACATCCACCGAGTCGAACCTCTCGCGGATGCGGAACAGGAACACTCCGATGACGATGAAAGCGATGAGGATCGAGAAGGCGACACTGATCTCGACGACCAGCGGCATGCCCTTGGCCCCGGTGGCGGCAAGGACCAGGCCGTTCTCGAGCGACATGAATCCCACCACCTGGCTGACGGCATTGCGCCGGGTGACCATCACCAGGAGCCCCAGCAGTATGATGGACAGCGCGAAGGCCAGGTCCTCGCGGGCGAGGGGGTCGGCGCCGGAAGTCACCCGCAGCATCAGGACCATGGACAGGGTCACCAGACCAATTCCCGCGAGCATGGTCGGACCGATCCCGACGGCGGTCTCGATATCGCGATGGATGCCGAGCCGCTGAATGATGCGATGAAGCCCGACGGGAATGACAATCGCCTTGAAAATGAGGGCAATCGCCGCCGTGACGTAGAGATGATGCGCGTCCTGGATATAGGCCTGCCAGGCCACCGACAGGGCGAGCACGATGGCATGAACCGCAAAAACGTTGATCAGCGCAAAGAGGCGATCCTGGTACAGCATCATGAAACTGACCAGCACCAAGCCGCCGGCGAGCAAATGAGCGATGTCGAAGGTGAGGCCGTTCATCAGAGGCTCCGTGAGACGAACAGCAGCAGCGTGCCGAGCAGGGCCAGCATGAGCGCTGCTCCGAGGAAATCCGGGACGCGGAAGACACGCATCTTGGCGATGGCAGTCTCGAACAAAGCGAGGAGAACGCCGCTCGCGGCAAGTTTGCAGATGTAGAAAACGACGCCCAGAACATAAGACCAGGGCCCGGCCCCGGCGGTCACGAGCCCCCAGGGAACGAAAACACAGGAAATCAGCGAGACGTAGAGCAGAAGCTTCAGGAAGGCCGCGAAATCGATCATCGCCAGATGGCGACCGGAATATTCCAGGACCATCGCCTCGTGGATCATGGTCAGCTCCAGATGCGTCGCCGGGTTATCCACCGGCACGCGGGCATTTTCCGCGATCGCCACCATGACGAGAGCGATCAGCGACATTCCGAGCGATACCCGCAGGCCAACCTGCGGCGAACCCATGAAAGCCGCCACCGTGGACAGTTGCGTCGCTCCGGCAACGAGTGCCAGGCTGAACACGATCAGGAGCATGGCGGGCTCGGCCAGAGAGGCAATCATCACCTCGCGGCTGGCGCCGATGCCGCCAAAGCTCGTGCCGACGTCCATCGCCGCCAGCGCCAGGAAGAAGCGTGCGCTTCCAAGCAGCGCGACGATCGCTATGAGATCGGCGGTCCAACTGAACTTGAGGCCGGTGGCGAATGTCGGGACGAGCGCGGCGGCGACCCATGTGGCGGCGAAGATCAGATACGGTATGACGCGAAACAGCCAGGATGCATTGTCGGCCAGAACGACCTCCTTGCGCATGAGCCGCAAGAGATCGCGATAGGGCTGGACGAGAGGAGGGCCCTGGCGGCGCAACAGTCTTGCCTTCACCTTGCGGATGAAGCCAGTCAGGAGCGGTGCCAGCAAAAGCACCAGCATCATCTGCGCGCCCTGGACCGTCAGCTCGAGGATCAGGGCCATAGTGCGAGCACCAGGAGCAAGACGATGAGGAAGAGAAAGACAAGGGTCAGGTAGCGCCTGATCGTCAGGAACTGCAGATGGTTCAGGTGGTCGGTCGCAAAGTCGAGGGCCTTGCCGATGGGCAGATACAGCGCCTCCCAGATCACATCATGGATTTCCAGATTGAAACGAGCCGGACCGGTATCGCCGGGTGCCGGCATTTCGACCCTTTCAGTCGCGCGGAACACGAATGTGCCGAAGACCCGGCGGATAGGCTGTGCGAAGCTGACGCCCGTGTATTGCGAGCCCGGGACGACATCCGCGAAGCCGCAACCCCAGGCGGGACCGCGACGCAGTGCGTGCGACGCGAAGCGATGGATGACATAGACCGCGGCGGATGCGGAAATGGCGATGAATACAAACACCAGCAGGCCGTTGTAGGAACTGCGACTCTCGGCGATCGGCACGATCGAAAGCCAAGGCTGGGCCATCTGCACCGGCATGCGGCTGCCGATGAGCGAAAGCGTCACGGGTGAAAGGCCATCTATGACAAAGCCTGGCAGAATGCCGGCAAGCAGACAGAGCGCGGCAAGGATGAACATTGCCGCCAACGAGTAGCGGTCGGCTTCGTGCGCGTGTTCCACCGCCGAGGTCCGTGGTCGGCCCAGGAACGTAATTCCAAAGGCCTTCACGAAGCAGGCCGCGGCCAGCGCCGCCGACAGCGCCAGCAGGCCGCCGACGGCGGGCACCATCACCTTCAGGCCCCATTGCGGCAGATCCGGGCTCTGCAGGACAGCCTGGAAAGCCAGCCATTCGGAGACGAAGCCGTTGAACGGCGGAAGCGAGGAGATCGCCACGCAGCCAACGAGAAAGACGAAGCTGGTCAGCGGCATCCGGTGGATAAGACCGCCCAGCTTCTCCATGTCCCGCTCGCCGGTTGCCGTGAGCACGGCGCCCGCGCCGAAAAAAAGCAGGCTTTTGAAGAATGAATGGTTGAGAGCGTGGAACAGCGCGGCGGTAAGCGCCAGCGCCGCGGCCGATGGCATGGCGTTCGCCTTGAAGGCGAGCGCGAGACCGAGGCTTACGAAGATGACGCCGATGTTCTCGATGGTGCTATAGGCAAGCAGCCGCTTGAGGTCCTTTTCCATCAACGCGTAAAGGATCCCCAAGACAGCGGTGAGGCCTCCGAAGAAAAGGACGATGACGCTCGACCACCACGTCGGCTCACCGAGCAGGTCGAAGATAACGCGGATGAAGCCATACACGGCGACCTTGGTCATGACGCCGCTCATGAGAGCCGAAACGTGGCTTGGCGCGGCCGGGTGAGCGAGTGGAAGCCAAACGTGCAGCGGAACGAGACCAGCCTTGGAGCCGGCGCCCAGCAACATGAGAGCCAGGACGAAAGTGGCGACGAGCGGAGTGGCCCCCGCGGCACGCATCGCTTCGAACGTGTAATTTCCGCCCGGCCCGGACAACAAGCCGAACGCAAGCAGCAGCGCGAGCGTGCCGAAGCTCGCCATCACCAGATAAATGTAACCGGCCCGCGCGTTTTCCCGTTCGCGATGGTGGACGATGACCAGCGCCCAGGAAGAGAGCGACATGAATTCCCAGGAGAGCAGGAAGGTGAAGGCGTCATCCGCGAGCACGACCAGATTCATTCCGGCGAGGAAGGCGGGGAAGAACGGCAGCACCCGGTGCGGCGAGGGCTCGTGGCTGCCATAGCCGAGACCGTAGAGGCTGGCCATGGCGCCGCCGAAATTGATGACGACGAGGAAGAAGGTCGAGAGCGCATCCAGGCGGAAATGAGCCCCGATCCAGGGCAGCCCGACCGGCAATACGGCAGTCGACGGCGTGACGGGGTCTTCGAGGATGCGGCCGGCGAGAACCAGGAGCGCGGCGGCCGAAATACCGAGCGTCAAGCCGTAGACGAGGCGTGTTCCCGAGCCCGGCGTGCGGCTCACCGCAATCGCAAGCACCGCTGTCCCCAGGAGCGAAGCAACGCCCCACAGAAAGACCGCGGCGTCCGAAATCACGCCACGCTCCTCGCAGCGAGTTTGGTGCCCGCATCCTCCCCGCCCAGAACCTTGGCGGGGTCGAAATCCGCCTTGAGCCGCACGCCACGTCCACCGGTCTGGCTGGAGGCGCCCTCGGCGATCAGCTCGACGCCGGCAAGGTCAAGGGCCCCGATCAACTTCATCAGGGAATCGACGTTGCCCCGGATAATCGACTCGCTGGCTTCCATGCGCTGAATGGTCGGCACCGAAAGGCCGGACAATTCGGCCAGCCTGCGCTGGTCAACGCCAAGGAGCGCCCTCGCGGCACGCAACTGTGGAGCAGTTATCACGGGTTGCATCCCTCATTGTCAACTTTGAGATATTGTCTCTGCCGGTTGCAGCATATATTAAAATGCGGTGCATTCAACAAATGATGCGTGACACATCTATCCATGCGCCATGGGAAACCGCGCGGCATGTGCCGGGATTGCCTTGGACGCTCCCCGGCGCCCGGCAAGTGCAAGGCGGGCCCGCAATGACGGAGGCCGCGAAACGCCCTGGCAAAAGGCCGTTCGAGAGACGAGTTGAGCGGTGGATTTAGGAATTTGGCTGTGGTGACCAGGTCATGATCCGGGTTGCGAAATATCATACCGATTTCGGCAACATCGAGGTTCTGCGGACCAAGGATTCCGGCTCGTTCATTTATCGCCAAGGCGGTTGCTACCAAAGCGAGTGCGACCCCAATGGCATCAGCGTCGTGCCCTATATACACGCGATCTTTGGTCTTCTCGCGCAAGCGGAAGTGTCCGACGTCCTGATGATAGGTTGTGGCGGCGGCAGCCTGGGCACGATGCTGGACAGGGTTGGCGTGTGTGTCACGATCGTCGACATCAACCCGAAGGCCTTCCAGATCGCCCAGCAATATTTTGGGCTGCCTCGGGGCGTTCACTGCTGCACTTCCGACGGGCGGGATTTCTTGCGCGCCGACCGTCATCGCTACGACGCCATCGTCCTGGACGCATATTCCGGGCGGCGCATTCCGGACCACCTGTGCGCCGAGACATTCTTCGGTCTGGCGCAGACACGTCTCAAAAACTCATCCGGCATGCTGATCGGGAATGTTCATGCTCGCCACGACCTTGACACCATGCCGGATCGGGTTGCCGCGAAACTCAGCAATATCTGGGCGAATGTCAGACTGCTCGATACTCGCGGCGCCTCGGACCGCAACGCGCTCGTCATGGCAGGCAAGGTGCGTGATCTCGTCCAGCCGACGTTGCTGGTACCGCCGTCGGTTGGCGCTGACGAGATCGCGCATGAGCTGAGCCTCCTGGCGTTCAGGCCCTGGCATGTGCCACGCCGAGCAGCGCAAAGCGCAGGGCGGGGCACCAGTTAGAGGCTGGTCCTTTCGTGTGCTTCAGGACCAGCCCAACGAATAGCAGGCGGCGGAACTTCAGTAGGGCGAATGACACTGCCGACGCGGGCCGTTGTAAGGCTGGAAGGTATTGTCCGACGCCCGATACGACCTGTAGTGGTCGTAGCACCACTGCACATGGGCGTTGCCCGAATAGACACGGTTGTTCTCGCTGTTGACGATTGCGCTGCCGATCAGTGCGCCGGCGGTGAAGGCAGCAAGCGGGAACCAGAAGTCGCCGTGCCGGCGATAGCCGCGATGGTACTCGCGGTAGCCGCGGTGGCCGTTCCAGTACATGCCGTCGTTGTGTATGACACCGCGATGCACCCGATTGCCAATGTGGCGGTTGCCGTGGCGAGGTATCCAGCGCGGGTCGCCGTTGCGGGCTTCCACAGTTTGAACGTCGCTTGAAGCTGACGGTGCCTGCGGTACGAACATCTGCATGGCATTCGCCGGCAAGGCGGCGGAAGCCGCGAACGACGCCGACAATACGCCGGCCAGTATGCCCGACATGATCCTGTTCATGATCTTCTCCTGGAGGGGATGGTTACCCCTTGTGTGTGTGAGCGATTAAGTGGGTATGCCTGTGCCTGTGTTAAATTCGTTGAGAAATGGGCTCAAACTCGTCCCATGAGAACCAAGACGATGACGACGATCAGGATCACGCCAAGAATACCAACGCCGCCGTGACCGAACCCGTAGCCGTATCCACCGAAGCGGCCACTAAATCCGCCGAGCAGGAAAATGATAAGCAAGATGATAAGTATGGCTCCAAGCGACATGGGTTCTTCTTCTTTTTATCGCTTCAGGCAGCTGATGCCCGCCTTATCGCTGTCGATCTGGCAATCTGGAGAATTGCCAGCAACAGTTCTTATTTCTCCTTGATGACGTCTTTGATGCCGCCGACGGCGTTCTGGATCTTGCCTTCGAATTTGTCGGCCTTGCCCTCGGACTCCAACTTGGCGTCACCGATTGCTTTGCCAAGGGCTTCCTTTATTTTCCCTTTTACGACCTTCGCAGACCCGACTACCCTGTCTTTGTCCATCATCCATTCCTCCAACTTCTCTTCTGCTTGATAAAGTTATGAGCAATGCACCAGTTGTCCTTGATTTCGATCAAGCGAACTGCGGACGCGGGAGCTGGTCTTGGGGCGGACCTTCGGCATCCACGAGAAGCCGAGATAGCAATCAATGCTTCGTCGGCTTGTCCTGGAGCGTTCATGCAGCCGGCACGTTCATTGCCGGAAAGGCATGGATTCTCAACTTGTCCATGGGGACATGGAAGTGGTCGTTATCCGCCACTGTTCTTGCGGGCGGCTGGTCTGCCTCTGCGATCCGATCCTGGCAAGATATCGTCGCCCACAAGACGGTCTTCGGACGACAGTTTGGGCGGTATGAAATGATCGATGGCGCCGGTCTCGCCCAGCCACTCTTCATAGCCGGCGTTCATTTTTGACATTAGCTCCTGCGGCTGATCCACCCCGGATTGAAACAGATCCATGAGCCGCCGCCCAAAATGTTCTCTCGCCGGGTGGCCTTTGGGAATTCCCGCCTCGGTACAGTAGTCGTTGAGAACCTTGGCGAGCATGGAGAGCTGCCTGGAGTTGATTGGATGGTCGAAAGACATTGCTTTTCCCTCATGGGCGAAAGCGTAATTGGCTCTTCCAAGCCCAAGCGCCCGAACCATGGCCGGCGACCAAGGAATTGTACGCTTCCGGCAGTCGGTTAGCGAGTCAATTCCCGATCCTGCCGATGCGATCGGTCTGTTGAACGCGGCGGCATTTTTCCGCCGTATCGGGTGGTCGGGCGGCAAGAATCACAGCTCCATGGGCTACTGCCAGAGCCGCCTCATGCGAACGGAGACATCCTCCAGGACCGGCATGGAGGCCAGCACGAGGAGAATGGCCGCGAGAAACAACGTCACCGCAAAGCCGACATGTTTGAAACCCATGGCGCCGATGACGCCGCCGACAAAGAACAATGCAACAAGCGACGCAAGCAGCCTCAGCTTCCTTCGATCCGCCTTCACGAACAGTTCGTCCGAGTCACTCCCCGAGATGTTCCAATAAAGCAGCTTGCCGAGTTCGATGCCCATGTCGGTCACCAGGCCAGTGACATGCGTTGTCCGGATTCTGGCTTCCGACAGCTTGGTGATGATGGCGTTCTGCAACCCCATGATGAAGCAAAGCAGCATCACCGTCATCGGCACGAACAGCGCTTCGTGACGTGCGAGATGGCTGCCGAGCAGACCGAAACAGATCAGCAAAACCGCTTCCAGGACAAGCGGGAACGCGTATTCGCTCTGCAGGCCCTGCCGCCTTCCCCAGTTGACCAGGACCGCCGAACAGGCCGCGCCCGCGACAAATGACAGCAAGGCCCCCAATCCGGAAAGCGCCAGCCCGATATTGCCGAGTGCCACGTGGTCGGCCATCGAGGAAACGATGCCGGACATGTGGGATGTGTACTGCTGAACCGCCAGAAAGCCGCCAGCGTTGGCGGCTCCTGCGATGAACGTCAGAAAACGAGCGAGGTGCCGGTCGGTTCTTTCGCTTCGTTCCTTTCCGGTCAGCCGGCGCAGATACACGATCATGAGCGAATCCTGCCTTTTGATGCGGCAAGTCGTGACCAGGAGTGGGGGTGCCGGGGCGGGTTCATCAACAGGTTCTGCAAGCGAAAACAAGGGATCGGCCAACGCTTGGTGCTGGCGTGAGCGAAGGTGGGCGTTTGCGGCTTAGTTTGGTGTGTCTGTCAGCGCATCGGGATGCCGGAACCTGACGCCGCGGCCGCCGTCGTCGCTGCGCACACGCTCGCTGATCAGTTCGACGCCGGCCCGGTTGAGCGCGTTGATCACTTTCATCAGACTGTCGACAACGCCTCGCACATTGCCGCGGCTGGCCTCCATTCGCTGGATGGTTGGCACGGAGACGCCCGCCATTTCCGCCAGGGTCTTCTGGTCGATGTCGAGGAGGGCGCGGGCGGCACGAAGCTGGAGGGCTGTGATCATCGAGGCATCAGTGTCTGAGTATGAGAAATGATAATCTCGATGGTATCATTGATGTACAAAACATCAATACAGACCGAAAAAATATTCATCCTCCCTTGGCATGGCGAGACCCCGAGATTATGGTGCCGGCATGACTCAACGCTATAAACTCTGTCGGGAGCCGACTGGCACCTGGGCCGTCAACGATGCTCTCACCGGGCGGCCCGCCGAGATGGGCAGCCGAACCATCGTTGGGATGAATCAGCAGGATGCCGAGGAGATCGCCGATCTTCTCAGCAAACTCGACGCACAAAGGCGGGAAACAGGATCATGAAGGTCAAAGACAGCAATGGCACGCCACTGAACGAAGGCGATTCCGTCACGCTCATCAAGGATCTCAAAGTCAAGGGCACCTCCGTTACCCTGAAACGTGGAACGCTGATCAAGAACATCCGCCTCACGGGCAACGAGGACGAGGTCGAGTGTCGGGCCGAAAAGGTCAAGGATCTGGTTCTCAGGACGGAATTCCTGAAGAAAGCCTAGGAAGTTCGGTTCGTTGGCTGACGCGGCGTCGTGGCTCGGCTCGGCGCCGGCAGGCGTGCGCTCATAGCAGGTTGGACAGAACGGCCATGAAGTGGTCGTTCTCCGAAGCCGAACCGATGCTGACGCGCACATAGGTGTCGAAGCCCTCCTGCTTCCACGGTTTGACGATGACGCCTTCGCGCAGCAGGCTTTCGGCGAATGCGGAGGCATTTTGCAGGCAGTTGAAGAACAGGAAGTTGCCTCTGGAGGGAGCGACTTCGAGGCCCTTGCTGGCGAGGAAATTCTCGACACGCGCTCTCTCCGCCCTGGCCAGCGCGACGACCCTGGCGAGGTGCTTTTCATCGGCGAGGGCCGCCAGCGCGGCGGCCTGCGCCATGCCGTTGGCGTTGAAAGGCGTGCGGACACGGTCGAGCAGCGCGCGCAGTTCCGGGTCGCCGACGATGCCGAAGCCGATGCGCAACCCGGCAAGGCCGAACGCCTTGGAAAATGTCCGAAGCACAATCCAGGACCGGTCGAGGCTGCCGAGGCAGGGCAGGGACGACGCATAGCCGTCGCCCTCGGCGTACTCTGCATAGGCTTCATCGATGACGATCAGCGTCTCGTCGCCCGCCGCATCCAGGACCCGAGACAGATCGCCGCCGGAGAGCCAGCTGCCGACCGGGTTCATCGGGTTCGAGAACAACAGCATGCGGGGCCGTTCGCGCACCGCCTCGACCAGCGCGCCGACGTTGATGGTGAGATCGCCGTTGACGGCAACGCGCTTGACGGTCGCGCCCATCAAGGTCGCGTAGTCTTCATGCAGCGGGAACGATGGATAGAGCGTGACGATCGCGTCGCCCGGCCGCAACACGGCGCGGCTGATGACTGAGAGCAGGTCTTCGGAACCGTTGCCCAGGATGATTTGATCCTCGGCGACGGCATATCTGTCGCCGATCGCCTGGCGGAGCTTGCGTCCGGCGGGGTCCGGATAGAGCCGGAACATCTCGGAGCCGGCATGCATCAGCGTGGCCAGTGTTGGGCTCGGACCGAGCGGGCTTTCGTTCGAGCCCAGTTTGGCGATCCTGGCTGGCGCGTATCGCAGCATGACCTCGTCAATGGTCAGCCCGGAATTGTAAGGTGACAGACGCGTGACTTCGGCTCGGACCATATTCGAGGCTTTCGACACAAGTGGGCTCCTCTGCGGCGGGCCGACAAGGTCATCGGCCGGGTTCTCAAACACCGGGTTTCGCGGCATTTTCCCGGGGCGGGCCGGGACGGGCGCGTCCGTGCGGCGGAATTTGTCATCACTACCGCAGCCAAAATAGTTTGTATATGCTTGTATATGGAACTTGATCTGGTAATCTCGAAACCGGCGCCGAAGACGACGCCGGCAAGGAGGATCATATGCGCAACGCTTCTCTCTTCGATCTCTCCGGCAGGAAGGCGCTCGTCACCGGCGCAAGCCGCGGCATCGGGCGCAGTATCGCCGAGGCGTTGAGTGCGGCCGGCGCCGACGTCGCGGTCACCGCGCGCACGCTGACCTCGCTGGAGGAGACCACGGCAGTCATCCGCGCGGCCGGCGGCGTGGCGCACGCCATCGCGCTTGATGTCACCGATGTCGAGCGGTGCCGGACGGCGACTGCCGAGGCCGCCAGCCTGCTTGGCGGTCTCGACGTTCTCGTCAACAATGCCGGGATGGAAGAGGTTCGGCCCTCGCTCGATGTCGACGAGGCGCTGTGGGACAGGATCGTCGACACGAACCTCAAGGGAGCGTTCTTCTGCGCCCAGGCCGCCGCGCGGCAAATGCGGGACGCCGGCCGGCCCGGCGCTATCATCAATCTGTGTTCGCTGACATCCGAAGTCGGCATTCCCACGGCGGTGCCGTATGGCTCGTCGAAGTCGGGCCTGCTCGGGATGACCCGGGCGCTCGCGGCGGAGTGGGCGGAGCTCGGCATCCGGGTCAACGCCATCGCCCCGGGCTATTTCAGGACGGCGATGACGGATGTCTTCTACAGCAGCGAGGCATGGCAGCAATCCATGCTGGCCAAGATCCCGCAGCGCCGTTTCGGCGATCTCAGCGACCTGCACGGCATCGCGGTGTTCCTCGCTTCGGATGCGGCGGCCTACATCACCGGCCAGTCCATTCCGGTCGATGGCGGCTTTCTCGCCTCGATCTGATGCGCGGGTCTGCCTGGACAGTTTCGGCTGAAAGGATGACGGAAAAATCGCTGGCGATCATTATACATACATGTATATACTTTTGGCCGTGAGAAGCCTCGAGATGGCTGTGATCCCTGTCCCGGTCGACCTGTCGACCTCCAGAAGAGTGGCCGACCAGCGCCAACCAACATCGCTTTCCAAGAGTTCCAAGAGAAGGAGCAGCCATGTCCGACATCAGCTTCCACGACCTGTCATCCATCGGCGCCGACCAGCGCGCCAGCCTGCTGAAGCGCGCCGAGGGCGATCTGACGGTCTTCATCGAAAAAGTCCGTCCGATCATCCAGGCCGTCAAGGACGAGGGCGACGCCGCCTTGATCCGCTTCGCGCGGGAACTCGACAAGGCCGATGTGGCCGAGGGCGAACTGAAGGTGTCGGAGCGGGAGTTCGACGCGGCATTCGACAAGGTCGAAAAGGATGTCGTGGAGAGCATCAAGTTCGGCATCGACAACATCCGGCGCTTCCATGAAGAGCAGAAGCCGGAAACGATGTGGCTCAAGGAAGTCCGGCCGGGCGCCTATGCCGGCGACCGGTACACGCCGATCGCTTCCGTCGCGCTCTACGTGCCGCGCGGCAAGGGCGCCTTCCCGTCGGTGACGATGATGACGTCGGTTCCGGCGGTGATTGCCGGCGTGCCACAGATCGCCATCGTGACGCCGCCGACATCGGATGGTTCCGTGGACGCGGCCACCCTCGTCGCTGCTCGTCTCGCCGGTGTGGGAACCGTGTACAAATGCGGTGGTGCGCAAGCCGTCGCCGCCGTCGCCTACGGCACCGAGACGGTGAAGCCGGCGCTCAAGATCGTCGGCCCCGGCAGCCCGTGGGTGGTGGCGGCCAAGAGCGTGCTGTCGTCGATCATCAACACAGGCCTGCCTGCCGGCCCGTCGGAAGCGATCATCTTCGCCGATGACAGCGTCGACGGCGGCCTTGCCGCGCTCGACCTCCTGATCGAAGCCGAACACGGCCCGGATTCCTCGGCCTATCTGGTGACGCACAGCCGCAAGGTCGCCGAAGAGGCGCTCGCGGCACTTCCCGAGCACTGGGCGCGGATGACCGAACAGCGTGTGGAGTTTTCGCGCGCGGTGCTGACGGGAAAGCGCGGCGGCATCGTGCTGACCGCGTCGCTGGAAGACAGCTACCGCTTCATCAACGACTATGCGCCCGAACACCTCGAGATCCTGTCGAAGGAGCCGTTCGCGCATCTCGGACACATCACCGAGGCGGCCGAAATCCTGATGGGTCCGCACACGCCGGTGACCCTTGCCAACTTCGTCCTCGGGCCAAACGCGGTGCTGCCGACCAGCCGCTGGGCGCGGACCTACGGGCCGCTCTCGGTGACGGATTTCGTCAAGCGCTCGTCGGTCGGCTATGTCACGTCGGCCGCCTATCCGGAACTGGCGCTGCATGCCCGCAGGCTCGCCCGTTACGAAGGGTTCAGCTCGCATGAGAACGCGGTCTCGGAGATCCGCGACCGCTATCTCGCCGGCTGAGCGGAAGCGATCGCGATGAAGGCGGCACGACTCTATGGACCCGGCGATCTGCGCGTCGAGGATATCGCCGCGCCAGGCGCGCCGGATGCGGGGTGGGTGAAGCTCAGGGTCGATGCCGCCGGTATCTGCGGTTCGGACCTGCACAATTTCCGTACCGGTCAATGGATAAGCCGGTCGCCTTCGACGGCGGGTCACGAACTGACCGGCACGGTCACCGCCATCGGCGAGGGCGTCGACACCGTCGGCGTCGGCGACAGGGTGGTCGCCGATTCCCGTTTCTGGTGCGGAGACTGCGCGCAATGCCGTGCCGGAAGGCGGCATCTCTGCGGCTCGCTGGGGTTCGTGGGAGAAATCTGCGACGGCGGATTTGCCGAACAGGCGGTGTTGCCCGCACGCCTGCTGCATGTGATCGATGCCGCGCTCGACGAGCGGGTCGCGGCGATGGCCGAGCCGCTCGCCGTGGCGCTGCACGCGGTGCGGCGGCTGCCGAAAACGGCGGGCTCGGTGCTTGTCGTCGGCTGCGGGCCCATCGGCGGTCTTGCCGCGCTGCTGCTCTCCCGAACCTTCGCCGGCACCTTGCTCGTCGCCGACCGCAACCAGGCCCGCTGTGCCCGCGTGGCGCGGGTGACGGGTGCGACGATCGTCGATCTCAACCGCGATACCATTGCCGCCGCGACCGCCAATGCCCCGTTGCTGTCGGCCGTCGAGGCGACCGGCAGCATCGCGGCATTCAATCAGTTGCTCGGCGTTCTCGATTCCGGCGGCACGGTGGCGATGGTCGGCATCTTCCACGGCCGCCTCGACATCGACCCCAACACATTGGTCGAACGCGAAATCGCATTGCTGGGATGCCATGCCTTCGCCGACGAGCTGCCCGACGCCGTGCGGATGCTGGGTGAACTCAGCGAGCCGCTGCTGGCCCTGATCGACCGCGAGATCGGCCTGGATGAGGTTCCCGCTGCCTATGAGCGGCTGCTGGCGGGACAGAGCGACGGCTTGAAAACAATCATCCGCATGCTGCAACCTGTCGAGCATGGGTGACTTCCGATAAATCGCCGGAAAGGACTTTTGAGATGATCGATTTGCCCGATACGGCCAGCCCTCTCTACGAGAAGGTGAAGGATTACATCCTGACCAACATCGGAACGGGCCGGTGGGGCAAGGATCGCAAGCTGCCGTCCGAGAATGAGTTGGTGGCTTCGCTGGGCGTGTCGCGGATGACGGTTCACCGGGCTTTGCGGGAACTGACCGCGGCGGGCTTCCTGATCCGCCTGCAAGGCGTGGGTACATTCATCGCGCCGCCCCGGCCGCAATCGACGCTGATCGAGATCAACAACATCGCGGCGGAGATCGTCGAGCGCGGCAACAGGCATCGCTCCGAAGTCCTCGTCCTTGAAACGATCATGCCGACAAAGGAGCTCGCGCTGTCGTTCGAGTTCGCAAAGCGTGTCCCGATCTATCATTCCGTCGTCGTCAATTTCGAGAACGACCTGCCGGTGCAGCTGGAAGAGCGTTTCGTCAATCCAAGCCTGATACCCGACTATGACAAGCAGGACTTCACCAAGACGGCGACCTACGACTACCTGATGCAGAAAACCCCGGTGACCGAGGTCGAGCATATCATCTCGGCCATCCCGGCCGACAAGGAGACGGCGCGGCATCTGGGCATCGATGTCGGCAGCTGCTGCCTGCTTCTGCACCGCCGGACGTGGACGGGCGCGGTCGTCGCCACGATCAGCAAGCTGACCTATGCCGGCAGCCGCTACTCGCTCGGCAGCCGCTATTCCCCTTCCAGGACCAACTGACGGCAACGGCCTGGCCAGAAGGAACGACAGATGACGCCGACACCGAGCCGCACGGCGCGGATCCGGGCCCTCGCGCAACACGATGTCGCCGAGGCGCAGCGCGCGCTGTCGGCATTGCTGGGGGACCTGTTCGAGATAAGCCCTTCCAATGTCCGCATCAATTTCGACAAATACAGCCTCAATTCGTTGAACGGCTTCTTCGAGGATGACGGCAAGGCTTACTTCTTCAAGTTCCATCAGGAGGAACGGGAAGAGGTGATGACGGGCGAGTATTATCGGGCCGAGATCCTGTCCCGCGCCGGCCTGCCGGTCGACCAACCCGTGCATATGTCCGCCCAGCCCGGCGAGCAGATCCTCGTCTATCGCCGCCGCACCGATCCGAGATTTTCGGATGTGCTGTTCGCACTGGACGCGCAGGACGATACCGGCAAACGGCGCGAGGCCGTTCTTGCCGAGCGCGACCTGTCAGCCAGGCTGCTCGAGGTCTATCTCGCGACGCTGCATCCCGTCACCGTCGCGCAGGTGGAGGCGGAGCCGATCCACCGGCTCTTCTACGAGCGCCTGGTCGATGCCGATACACGCTCGTTTCCAGGTGGGCGGCTGGCCGATTTCTATGTCGGCAAGCCGTTCGTCTTTCCTGGCGTGGAACTGGGCTGGGATCGGTTTTCCCGGCTGAAATTCGTCATCAACGGCCAGCGCTATGGCAACAGCGTCGGCGAGCTTTTCGATGCCGCGGCAGTGCGCCTGCGGCCGGACAGGCTTGCCGATGCCGGCGGCGTGGTCGCGCATGGCGACGCCCACAACGCCAATGTCTGGTACACGGCGAAGGCGGGGAGGGCTGAACTGTCCTTCTTCGATCCCGCCTTTGCCGGCTCGCATATCCCGACGCTGCTGGCGGAGGTCAAGGCGACGTTCCACAACATCTTCGCCCATCCGTTCTGGCTCTACGATCCGGCCACGGCGACCGAGGCTTTTCGCGCGCGGGCGCGGCTGGACGGAAACCTGCTCCATGTCGACACGGACTGGGACCTGAGCCCGGTGCGTCGCGACCTGCTGGAGGTCAAGGCGACGGCGCTGTGGCGGCCATTGCTGCTGGACCTCAAGCGGCGCGGCATGCTGCCGGCGGATTGGCGCGCGGTGCTGCGCTTAGGGCTCTTCCTGTCGCCGACGCTGGTCATGAACCTGCGCGCCGGCGCGCGCAGCCACACGCCGGTCTCCTCGCTCATTGCCTTTTCAGTCGCGGTCATGGTCGGCAGCGAGCCCGATGCAGGGGCCGATCGGGTGACCGATTTCCTCGACCGGATCGATCCTGACAGAGCATGAATGATCGTCGCGGAAAGGCCGTCGGATGGGCCCGATCGAGGCAGAAAATTGAGTCAATCCAACTTGTATATGCATGTATGTATTTTAGCCTTGACATCCGCTGCCGCTGACGCTGAAATATCCTTGCACTTCACCATGAAGTGGCAGGTATGACGCCGAGGCACAGTGCCGCAAGAGCAGAAGCCCGCAGTCTCACCAGACCGGATGCTTGGTTGAAAAAAAGCGGTCTGATCATCAAGGGGAACAGGATGATGCGTAACCTAACAGGACAATTTCGTGCGCTCGTGATGGCTGCCGCCATCGGGCTCGCCGCCGCCCCGGCCGCCTATGCCGCCGATGCGGCCATTCCCACCACGCCCGAAGCCGGAGCGTTCAAGATCGGCATCGAGCCCTGGCTTGGATATGGCCAATGGCATGTCGCCGACGCCAAGGCGCTGTTCAAGGCAAACGGGCTGACGGACGTTCAGATCGTCAACTTCGCCGAGGACAAGGACATCAACGCGGCGCTGGCCAGCGGCCAGCTCGACGCCGCCAACATCGCCACCCACACGGCGATGGGCATGGTCGCGGCCGGCCTGCCGGTGAAGATCGTGCTGCTGCTCGACGTCAGCATGACGGCCGACGCCATGATCGCCGGCAAGGACATCACCTCGATCAAGGACCTCAAGGGCAAGGAGGTCGCCTTCGAGGAAGGCACGACGAGCGACATCCTGCTCAAATACGCGCTCGCCAAGAACGGCATGTCGATCGACGATGTGAAGCCGGTTCCGATGCCGGCCGCGGATGCCGGCGGCGCCTTGATCGCGGGCCGCGTGCCGGTCGCGGTCACCTACGAGCCGTACCTCACCGTCGCCATGGCGCAGAACAAGGACGTCAAGCTGCTGTTCACCGCCGGCGAGGATCCCGGCCTGATCAGCGACGTGCTGGTGGTGCGCGACGAGGTGATCAAGTCGCGGCCCGGCCAGGTGCTGGCCATGATCAAGAGCTGGGACGCGGCGCTCAAGGATTACAAAGCCGACACGCCCGGTGGCCGCGCCATCATCGCCAAGGCCGTCGGTTCGGACGTCAAGGACCTCAACACCGCTTTCGACGGCGTGCGCTACTACTCTCTCGCCGAAAACAAGACCGCGCTCACCGGCGATTTCACCACCAAGACATTCGCCGATGTCGAAGCGGCGGCCAAGAACGCCAAGCTGCTGCAGGCCGACGTGACGCCGGAGCAGATGATCGACCCGTCCTTCGTCAAGGCGGCGGAATGACGAAGGCCGGATCGCGGTGGTGACACAGATGTCCGGGGAGCCCTCCGCGAAAACGGTCCCGGCTCGTGCCGCACCGGGCCCGGTCACCAAACAGGCGAGGCGCCGCCCATCCTCCGGGATCGGCGTGCCGATCGCCAGGTCGCGTTTCCTGATGATCGCGGTGGCTGTCTTTGTCGGGCTTGGCCTGGCCTGGTGGGCGGCGACCGGACTGGAGTGGGTGAAACCCATCTTCCTGCCGTCGCCGGGCAGCGTCGCGACCCAGATCGCCAAGCTCGCTGCCGACGGCACGTTGTGGCTGGACCTCAAGGCCTCGATGTACCGGATTTCCATCGGCTTCCTCATCGCCTCGGCACTGTCCATACCGATCGGCGTGCTGATCGGCAGTTTCCGTTCCTGGGAAGCGGGTATCGAGCCGCTGGTGGATTTCATCCGCTACATGCCGGTGGTCGCCTTCGTGCCGCTCTCCATCCTGTGGGCCGGGACCGGCGATACGCAGAAGTTCCTGATCATCTTCATCGGTACCTTTTTCCAGCAGGTGCTGATGATCATGGACAACGTAAAACGGGTTCCCACAGATTTCATCGGCCTCGGGCGCACGCTCGGCCTGTCGGATCGCAAGATCCTGACGCGCATCGTCGTACCCAGCGCCTTGCCGGGTATCTGGGATACGCTGCGCATCAGCCTGGGTTGGGCATGGACGTGGCTGGTGCTGGCCGAACTCGTCGCGGCGACATCGGGGCTCGGCTATCGCATCACCGTGTCGCAGCGCTATTTCCAGACAAACACCATCATCGGCTACATCCTGCTCCTGGGTGTGCTCGGCCTCATCACCGACCAGGTGATGAAGGCGCTGGAAAAGGTGCTGTTCCGGCAGGATGGCCACTCGCAATGAGGCACGGTCGATGAGTCCTCCCAAATTGCGGATCGCCGGCCTCCACAAGAGCTTCGGCACGGGCGAGCGGCGCACCGAGGTGCTGCGGGACATCAACCTCGATCTTGCCGACAATGAGTTCGTCTCGCTCGTCGGCACGTCGGGTTGCGGCAAGAGCACGCTGCTGTCGATCGTCGCCGGACTGCAGGACTTCGACGCCGGCGATCTCAGCATCGACGGCGCGCCGATCCTGCAGCCGGGTCTCGACCGTGGCGTCGTCTTCCAGTCCTACACGCTGCTTCCCTGGCTGACGGCGCGGCAGAACATCGAGTTCGCCCTCAAGGCCGCGGGTTACGATCGCGCGACCTGCCGCAGGATCGCGCTCGAGCATCTCGACCTCGTCAAGCTGTCGCACAGCGCCGACCGCTACCCGTCCGAACTCTCGGGCGGCATGAAGCAGCGCGTGGCCATCGCGCGTGCGCTTTCCTATCGGCCCAAGATGCTGTTGATGGACGAGCCCTTCGGCGCGCTCGATGCCTTGACCCGGCATCAGATGCAGGAACTCCTGACCCAGATCTGGGAAGAACACCGGCTCACCGTGCTGTTCGTCACGCATGACGTCGAGGAGGCCGTCTACCTGTCGGACCGCATCGTCGTCATGGGGATCGGCCCGGGACGCATCACGCAGACCTTCAACGTCGATATCGAGCGGCCGCGCCGGGAAGAGGTGATGGAAAGCCCGGCTTTCATGGATCTGCAGCGCGGCGTGCACAAGGCCATCCGCGAAGGGTCAAAACGCCCCGAAATGGCGTTGGCGGGGTGATGCATCGGCGCCGGACCCCGGCGCCGTGCCGTTATCCAGATCATCATCCATTGCGATCAGCAGGCCATGCCGCATTGCACAAATTCTTCGCATGGGCACAATGCAGGAATGGTTCGCAGTTCACTCGCCGTCCTGGTCATCGACGAAAACCGCATCCGCGCCTCGATCATCGAGGCGGGACTGCGCGAGGCCGGCCATGAGCGGGTCACCGTCATCCACGACGTGACCGGCATCGCGCGGCGCATCGCCGAGATCGAGCCCGACGTCATCGTCATCGATCTCGAAAACCCCAACCGCGACATGCTGGAGAACATGTTCCAGCTTTCGCGCGCGGTGAAGCGGCCGATCGCCATGTTCGTCGACCGCTCCGACCAGGCCTCGATCGAGGCGGCGGTCGATGCCGGCGTGTCGGCCTATGTCGTCGACGGCCTGCGGCAGGAGCGCGTCAAGCCGATCCTCGACATGGCGGTCAGCCGCTTCAACGCCTTCTCGCGCATGGCGCGCGAACTGGAAGAGGCGCGCAGCGAGCTCGAGAGCCGCAAGGTGATCGATCGCGCCAAGGGCATCCTGATGAAGTCGCGCGGCCTGAGCGAAGAGGCCGCCTACACGCTGCTGCGCAAGACGGCGATGAACCAGAACCGCAAGATCAGCGACATCGCCCAGAGCCTGGTGACCGCCGCAGGGCTGCTGGGACCGGCGGAGGACGAATGAGCATGGGCGCCGAGCACCAGATCACCGCCGGCTTCATGCCGCTCTTCGACAGCGCCGTGCTGGTCGCCGCAAGCGAGTTGGGCTTCGCCGCACGCGAAGGCATCGATCTCACGCTGCACCGCGAGACGTCGTGGGCCAACATCCGCGACCGCATCGCCATCGGCCACTTCCATCTCGCGCACATGCTCGGGCCGATGCCGCTCGCCTGCAATCTCGGGCTGACGCCGCTCGCTTCCGAGACCATCGTGCCGTTCTCGCTGGGGCTCGGCGGCAATTGCGTCACCATCTCCAACGCCGTCTGGGACGGCATGGCTGCGCACGGCGCCGCGCCTGATCTCGATCCGGCGCGCGCTGGTGCAGCACTTGGCGCGCTCATTCGCGAGCGCGCTGCCGCCGGCCACGATCCGTTGCGCTTCGCTGTCGTGCACCCGCATTCCGGGCACAATTACGAACTGCGCTACTGGCTTGCCGCTTGCGGCATCGATCCGGCGCGCGAGATCGAGATCGTCATCGTGCCGCCGCCCTTCATGGCCGACGCGCTGGCCACGGGGCGGATCGACGGCTACTGCGTCGGCGAGCCCTGGAACAGCGCCTCGGTCGCCGCCGGCACCGGCCACATCGTCACCGTCAAGGCACTGTTGTGGCGCAACAGCCCGGAGAAGGTGATCGGCGTGCGCAAAGCCTGGGCCGAGCAGTCCCCCGAGGCGCTGGCGGCGCTCTTGCGCGCGCTGCATCACTCGGCGCGCTGGTGCCAGGATCCGGCCAACCACGGCGAACTGGCTGATGTGATGGCGCAGCCGGGCTTCCTCGGCCTGCCGCCGGCCGTCCTGATGCCGATCCTGACCGGCCATCTCCAGTTGGGCGGCGGCGCGGAGCGCACCATCGACGACTTCTTCCTGCCCTTCGACAAGGCGGCCAACTTTCCCTGGAAGAGCCATGCGCTGTGGTTCTACACGCAGATGGTGCGCTGGGGACATGTGGCGCACACGCCGGAAAATCTCGCCATTGCCCGCGACTGCTACCGGCCAGACCTCTACCGCTCGGCGCTGAAGCCGCTTGGCGTCGCACTTCCCGGCGCCAATTCGAAGGTCGAGGGCGCGTTGAGCGCGGCCACGGCGGTCGGCGCGACAGGGGCGGGCCTGGTGCTCGGTCCGGACGGTTTCTTCGACGGCCAGATCTTCGATCCGGACGAGATCGACGGCTACATCGCCGCCCAGAAATCAGCCCGCGCGGAAGCCTGACCATTTCCGCGCCATTCTTGTGCATTGCACAAAAATTGTGCGCGTGATTGCTCCAATGAACAATCTTTGGCCTGTTCGCGATATTGCCCGGCGCGCCCGCGACCGGCGCCTATTGCTGATTCCATTGGAATTTTTCCTCTCGCCTCAAACTGGCACGGTTCATGCTTTGAAATAGCCAGGCCCCTCGCGGGTCACGGAACAGGCGTCCAATGGCGGGCGCCACAGGCAAAGCTGCCGCTCAGGTCAAGACGCGATCCGGATTTCCGGACGCGAAGACCTGGCCGGCGGCTTTTTTGTTTTGGAATCGCGTTCAACCGGAGACGACGATGAAGAAGACCATGAAGAAATGGATCGGGACTGGAACATCGCTTGGAGATGTGACGCGTCGCGATTTTCTTGTCAGCAGTGCGATGACGGCCGGCCTGTTCATGGCGGCGCATACGCTGTTTCCCGTCGGTGCCCATGCCGAGATGCTTGCAGTCGAAAAGGACGAACTGAAATTCGGCTTCATCAAGCTCACCGACATGGCGCCGCTCGCCGTCGCCAAGGAGCTTGGCTACTTCGAGGACGAGGGGCTCTATGTGACGCTCGAACCGCAGGCCAACTGGAAGGTCCTGCTCGATGGGGTGATCACCGGTCAGCTCGACGGGGCCCACATGCTGGCCGGCCAGCCGCTTGCCGCGACTATCGGCTATGGCACCAAGGCCGAACTGGTGACGCCGTTCTCCATGGATCTGAACGGTAACGGCATCACCGTTTCCAATGCGGTCTGGGAGATGATGAAGCCCAACATTCCGGTCGAAAACGGCAAGCCCGTCCATCCGATCAAGGCCGACGCCCTGAAGCCTGTCGTCGATCAGTTCAAGGCCGAGGGAAAGTCGTTCAACATGGGCATGGTCTTCCCGGTTTCGACGCACAATTACGAGCTGCGTTACTGGCTGGCCTCCGGAGGCATCAATCCTGGCTTCTATTCGCCTGAGGACACATCCGGCCAGATCAAGGCGGACGCGCTGCTTTCGGTCACCCCACCACCACAAATGCCGGCCACGCTCGAGGCCGGCACCATCGTCGGCTATTGCGTCGGCGAACCGTGGAACCAGGCCGCCGTATTCAAGGGCATCGGCGTTCCGGTCATCACCGACTACGAGATATGGAAGAACAATCCGGAAAAAGTGTTCGGCATGACCAAGGAGTTCACGCAGAAATATCCCAACACCACGCTTGCGATCACCAAGGCGTTGATCCGCGCGGCGATCTGGCTGGACGAGAACAACAATGCCAACCGGCTCGCGGCGGTCAAGATGCTCGCCAAGCCGGAATATGTCGGCGCCGACGAGGCGGTCATCGCCAATTCGATGACCGGCACGTTCGAATACGAAAAGGGCGATAGGCGGGACGTTCCGGACTTCAACGTCTTCTTCCGCCATTTCGCAACCTATCCCTACTATTCCGATGCCGTCTGGTACCTGACCCAGATGCGGCGCTGGGGCCAGATCCCGGTCGGCAAGGACGACCAGTGGTACGCCAACACGGCAAAATCCGTCTACCTGCCCGACATCTATCTCAAGGCCGCAAAAATGCTGGTCGACGAAGGTAAGGCCAACAAGGCCGACTTCCCATGGGACAGCGACGGCTACAAGGCGCCGACGGCCGAGTTTATCGACGGCGTGACCTACGACGGCAAGAAGCCCAACGCCTACATCGACAGCCTCCCCATCGGATTGAAGGGCAACCAGGTCGTCCAGGGCACCGAAATTGCTGGCTGACGAAGTCGCACCGGCGGCCGGCCATCTCCGGCCGCCACCTAGCTAGACCATGAAGACAGGAACCGTTCACTGATGACATTCGCAACGGGAACAAGTGCCGCGCTGGACACCGCCCGCGCCATGCGCAAGGGGCGGCTTATCGCGCGCATCAACAGCGCCGCGAGATGGCTTGAAGTGCTTGGCCTCGCCTGGCTGGCGCCGGTCCTCAGGATCGCCGTCGGCGACAATGTCTCCGAGCAGCTGGGCGAACTGAAGCGCGTCCTCATCATCCCTTTGCTCGGCATCGCCGTTTTCCTGACGGCATGGGGCGTGCTTGCACCGCGCGTGCAGACGTCGCTTGGCGCCATTCCAGGGCCGGTCCAGGTCTGGGAGCAGGTCGGTGTCCTGTGGGCCGACCATTGGGCCGAACGAGAAAAGGAAGCGGCATTCTACCAGCGGCTTGAAGCGCGCAATGCGCAACTCGTGGCGGGGGGTAAGGCCGACCAGGTCAAGCAGCGGGCCTATACCGGCAAGCCGACTTATTTCGACCAGATACTCACATCTCTCGAGACGGTCGGTCTGGGATTCTTGATCGCCACAATCGTCGCTGTGCCGCTTGGTATCGCATCCGGACTTTCCAAGACGTTCAACGGCGCCATCAATCCGCTGGTTCAGATCTTCAAACCGGTCTCGCCTTTGGCATGGCTGCCAATCGTGACGATGATCGTCTCCGCGGTCTATGTGGATACGAGCGAAGCGATGCCAAAGTCGCTGGTCATTTCCGCCGTCACCGTGACCCTCTGCTCGCTCTGGCCGACGCTGATCAACACCGCGCTAGGCGTCGCTTCGATCGATAAGGATCTCGTCAATGTCGGCAAGGTGCTGCAGCTTTCGACAGCCACCACGATCCGCAAGCTGGTCCTGCCTTCGGCGCTGCCGCTGATCTTCACCGGGCTGCGGCTGTCGCTTGGCGTGGGCTGGATGGTGCTCATCGCAGCCGAAATGCTGGCCCAGAATCCGGGCCTGGGCAAATTCGTCTGGGACGAATTCCAGAACGGGTCGTCCACGTCGCTCGCCCGCATCATGGTCGCCGTGCTCACCATCGGCATCATCGGCTTCGTGCTGGACCGCATCATGTTCGCGCTGCAGTCGGCGCTGACCTTCTCGGCCAACAGGTAGAGCGCGATGGTTATTCTTGAAGTGACCGGCCTGTCGAAAGCCTATGGGGAGGGGACTAGACGCACCGAGATCCTGTCCGATATCAACCTCAAGGTCGAGGAAGGCGAGTTCATAGCCATTGTCGGGTTTTCCGGCTCCGGCAAGACGACGCTGATTTCGGCGATCGCTGGCCTCGTTCGGCCAGACAGCGGCGGCGTGCTGGTGCGCGGCAAGGAAATCGACGGGCCCGGACCCGATCGCGGCGTGGTCTTCCAGTCCTATTCGCTGATGCCGTGGCTTTCGGTCTACGGCAATGTCGCGCTGGCGGTTGATGCCGTCCTTAAGGCCGAGCCGAAGGCCGAGCGGCAGGCGATCACCCGGCGATACATCGATCTGGTCGGCCTCTCGCACGCCATCGACCGCAAGCCGGCCGAGCTTTCCGGCGGCATGCGCCAGCGCGTGTCGGTCGCCCGCGCTCTTGCCACACGGCCGGACATCCTCCTTCTCGACGAGCCCTTGTCGGCGCTCGATGCGCTCACCCGCTCGAAGCTGCAGGACGAGCTGGCCGACATCTGCGGCAAGGAGAAGAAGACCATCATCCTCATCACCAACGACGTCGACGAGGCGATCCTGCTCGCCGACCGGATTATCCCATTGAAGCCAGGGCCGAAGGCGACGCTTGGGCCATCGTTCCGTGTCAACATCGAACGGCCGCGCAACCGCGCGGCAATGAACCATGACGAGGAGTTTATCCGCCTTCGCGCCGCGGTGACCCAGTATCTGATCGACGCCGGCGCCGAAGGCGGCGACCTCGAAAGCGGCATCCAACTGCCGAACGTCGTGCCGATCACGCAAAAGAGCGCACCGCCAAAAGCTTATCGCGACGCGTCGGCCTCGCCGGTCGAGGACCGCTATGTCGAGTTCTATGAGGTGTGCAAGGTCTATCCGACGCCGAAAGGCCCGGTCACGGTCGTCGACGGGTTCGACCTCAAGATGAAGAAGGGCGAATTCATCACGCTGATCGGCCATTCCGGCTGCGGCAAGTCGACGGTGTTGTCGATGGCGGCCGGCCTGAACGGTATTTCCAGCGGCGGTATCGTGCTTGATGGCAAGGAGGTGACGGGCGCCGGTCCGGAGCGCGCGGTGGTCTTCCAGGCGCCGTCGCTGATGCCATGGCTCACCGCGCGCGAGAATGTCGCGCTTGGCGTCGACCGGGTTTATCCAGACGCGACGCCGGCCGAGCGCAAGGACGTCATCGAATATTACCTGCACCGCGTCGGGCTCGGCGATTCCATGCACAGGCTTGCCGCCGAGCTCTCCAACGGCATGAAGCAGCGCGTCGGCATCGCCCGCGCCTTTTCGCTGTCACCCAAGCTGCTGCTGCTCGACGAGCCGTTCGGCATGCTGGATTCGCTGACCCGCTGGGAACTGCAGGACGTTCTCATGGACGTATGGAAGCGGACCCAGGTGACGGCCATCTGCGTCACCCATGACGTCGATGAGGCGATCCTGCTGGCGGACCGCGTGGTGATGATGTCGAACGGTCCCAATGCCCGGATCGGCAACATCATGGAGGTGGACTTGCCCAGGCCGCGCTCACGCAAGGCGCTGCTCGCCCATCCGCACTACTACGCCTACCGGGAAGAACTGCTCGGGTTTCTCGAAGCCTTTGAAGGCGGCGCCAATCCGGATCCGGCGCTGTTGGAACAGATCAAGCAAAACCGCGCGGACCGCATGCGCGAGGGCGGCAGCGCGCCCCGCGTCGCGGCCGCGGAATAGGAGGCCAGGATGACCCCCACCGAGACCGAGGTCGTTCAATCGACGGACAAACAGAAACTCGTCATCATCGGCAACGGCATGGCTCCAGGGCGCATGCTGGAGCACCTGCTGGAGCAGGCGCCGGGCCGCTACACCGTCACCATCTTCAACGCCGAGCCGCGCGTCAATTACGACCGCATCATGCTGTCGCCGGTGCTGTCGGGCGAAAAGGCCTATGAGGAGATCATCATCCACGGCGATGGCTGGTACATCGCCAACAACATCACCCTCTACAAGGGCCACAAGATCATCGCCATCGACCGGGAGGCCAAGACCGTCGCCTCCGATCACGGCGTCACCGAGCCCTACGACAAGCTCGTCATCGCCACCGGCTCGGTGCCGTTCATCATTCCGGTGCCCGGCCATGATCTGCCGGGCGTGCTCACCTATCGCGATCTCGACGATGTGCAGGCGATGATGCTCGCCGCCCAGTCGCGCGCCAAGGCCGTGGTCATCGGCGGCGGCCTGCTCGGGCTCGAGGCGGCGGCGGGACTGAACGCGCAGGGCATGGACGTCACCGTGCTGCATGTCATGCCGACGCTGATGGAGCGCCAGCTCGATCCGGCCGCGGGCTATCTCCTGCAGCGCGCCGTCGAACAGCGCGGCATCAAGGTCATCACCAAGGCCAACACGCAGGCGATCACCGGCAACGGCAAGGTCAGCCAGGTGGAACTTGCCGACGGCACCATCATCCCGGCGACGCTGGTGGTGATGGCGGTCGGCATCCGGCCGAATTCAGCGCTGGCCAAGCAAGCGGGCATCGCCGTTAACAGAGGCATCGTCGTCGATGCCGGCATGCGCAGCAACGATCCCGACATCTACGCGCTGGGCGAATGCGCCGAGGTCAACGGCCAGGTCTATGGGCTGGTCGCGCCGCTCTACGAGATGGCGCGTGTCGCGGCAAGCCAGCTTGCCGGCAACGAAGCGGCGGCCTTCGTCCATATGGACACGCCGACCAAGCTCAAGGTCACCGGCATCGACCTGTTCTCGCTCGGCGACTTCGCCGAGGGCGAGGACCGCCAGGAGATCGTGCTGCGCGATGCCGCCGCCGGCGTCTACAAGCGCCTGGTGCTCAAGGACGACCGCATCATCGGCACCGTGCTCTATGGCGAGACGGCGGATGGTGCCTGGTTCAATGACCTCAAGAAGAAGCAGACCGACATATCCGAAATGCGCGACACGCTCATCTTCGGCCAGTCCTACCAGGGGGGTGCCCCGCTGGACCCTATGGCGGCCGTTGCAGCCTTGCCGGATGATGCGGAAATCTGCGGCTGCAACGGCGTTTGCAAGGGAAAGATCACCGGTGCGATCACGGCCAAGGGCCTGACTTCGCTCGACGACGTGCGCGCCCACACCAAGGCCTCGGCCTCCTGCGGTTCCTGCACCGGACTGGTCGAGAAGCTGATGGTGCTGACCATCGGCGACAAATACAATCCGGCCGCCGTGCAGCCGATGTGCGGCTGCACGACACTCGGCCATGACGAAGTCCGCCGGCTGATCATCGCCAAAAGCCTGAAGACCATTCCCGCCGTGATGCAGGAACTGGAGTGGACGACCTCCTGCGGCTGCGCCAAATGCCGGCCGGCGCTCAACTACTATCTCGTCTGCGACTGGCCGGACGACTATGCCGACGATTACCAGTCGCGCTTCATCAATGAGCGCGTCCACGCCAACATCCAGAAGGACGGCACCTATTCGGTGGTGCCGCGCATGTGGGGCGGCGTGACCAACGCCGCCGAATTGCGCGCCATCGCCGACGTCGTCGACAAGTTCGAGATCCCGATGGTCAAGGTCACCGGCGGCCAGCGCATCGACATGCTCGGCATCCGCAAGGAAGACCTGCCGGCGGTGTGGGCCGATCTTGGCCAGGCTGGCTTCGTCTCCGGCCATGCCTATGCCAAGGGCCTGCGCACGGTAAAGACCTGCGTCGGCTCCGACTGGTGCCGCTTCGGCACGCAGGATTCGACGGGCCTGGGCATCCGCATCGAGAAGTTCATGTGGGGCTCGTGGACGCCGGCCAAGGTCAAGATGGCGGTGTCGGGGTGCCCACGCAACTGCGCCGAGGCGACCTGCAAGGATGTCGGCGTCATCTGCGTCGATAGCGGCTACGAGATCCACTTCGCCGGCGCCGCCGGCCTCGACATCAAGGGCACCGAAGTGCTCGGCCTTGTGAAGACGGAAGACGAGGCGCTGGAGCATATCGTGGCGCTGACGCAGATGTACCGCGAGCAGGGCCGCTATCTCGAGCGCATCTACAAATGGGCCAAGCGCATCGGCATCCCGGAGATCAAGCGCCAGATCATGGACGATGCGAGCAAGCGCAAGGCCTATTACGACCGCTTCGTCTTCAGCCAGAAATTCGCACAGGTCGACCCGTGGTCGGAACGCGTTTCCGGCAAGGACAAGCACGAATTCCGGCCGATGGCTTCGGTCGGGTTTGCACAGGCGGCGGAGTGATGGAGATGAACTGGGTATCGATAGGCTCCCTCTCGGACATTCCGCGCCGCGGCGCGCGCTGCGTCGACACGCCGGAAGGCAAGGTCGCGGTCTTCCGCACCCAGGACGATCAGGTCTATGCCATCGACGACCATTGCCCGCACAAGGGCGGCCCGCTCAGCCAGGGCATCGTGCACGGCACGGCGGTGACCTGTCCCTTGCACAGTTGGGTGATCTCGCTGGAGACGGGCAAGGCGCTCGGCGCCGACGAGGGCGCGGTGCGCACCATTCCTGTCAGGATCGAAGGCGAGCGTCTGTTCATCGCGCTGGAAGCGCTGGCCAGCCGCGCGGCCTGAACACATGGAGACCGAAGAAGCGCGCGAGGTGAGGACCACCTGCCCCTATTGCGGGGTGGGCTGCGGCGTGCTGGCGAAGGTCGCCGCGGACGGGCAAGTGTCCGTCCGCGGCGACCCCGACCATCCGGCCAATTTCGGCCGGCTCTGCTCCAAGGGTTCGGCGCTGGCCGAGACCATCGACCTCGACGGCAGGCTGCTCTATCCCGAAATCCACGGGCGCCGTGCCGGCTGGGACGAGACGCTCAACCTCGTCGCTTCGACCTTCTCGCAAACCATCGCCGAGCATGGGCCGGACGCGGTCGCCTTCTATGTGTCGGGCCAGTTGCTGACCGAGGATTACTATATCGCCAACAAGCTGATGAAGGGGTTTGTCGGCTCGGCCAACATCGACACCAATTCGCGGCTGTGCATGGCCTCGTCGGTGGCTGGCCACCGCCGCGCCTTCGGCTCCGACACGGTGCCGGGCACCTATGAGGATCTCGAGCTCGCCGATCTCATCGTGCTGGTCGGCTCCAACCTCGCCTGGTGCCATCCCGTGCTCTACCAGCGCATCGCGGCGGCCCGCGAAAAGCGGCCGGAGATGAAGATCGTTCTGGTCGATCCGCGCCGCACCATGACCGCCGATATCGCCGACATGCATCTGGCGATCGCGCCGGATGGCGACGTCGCTCTGTTCACCGGGCTCTTCGCCTGGCTCGGCCAGCACAACGCGCTCGATCGCGCCTACATCACGGCGCACACGACCGGCTTCGGGCAAGCGCTTTTCGCTGCCTCGGCGCTCGATCTTGCCGGTGTTGCCGCCGCCACGGGGCTGAGCGAAGACGAACTTGGCCGCTTCTACAGCCTGTTCGCGGCCACAGCGAAAACGGTGACCGTCTACAGCCAGGGCGTGAACCAGTCGTCGTCGGGCACCGACAAGGTCAACGCCATCATCAACTGCCATCTCGCCACCGGCCGAATCGGCAGACCGGGGGCAGGGCCGTTCTCGGTGACCGGCCAGCCCAACGCCATGGGTGGGCGCGAGGTCGGCGGCATGGCCAATATGCTGGCCGGCCATATGGAGATCGAAAATCCCGACCATCGCGACCGCGTGCGGCGCTTCTGGAATGCGCCAGCCGTTGCGCGCAAGCCCGGCCTGAAGGCGGTCGAGATGTTCCAAGCGGTGGCCGACGGGCGCATCAAGGCGCTGTGGATCATGGCCACCAATCCGGTCGATTCGATGCCGGACGCCGATGCCGTCGAAGCGGCGATCAAGGCCTGCCCATTCGTCGTGGTCTCGGACGTGCTGGCCAACACCGACACCGTCCGCCATGCCCATGTCCGGCTGCCCGCCGCCGCCTGGGGCGAGAAGGACGGCACCGTCACCAATTCCGAGCGCCGCATTTCGCGCCAGCGTGCATTTCTGCCCGCGCCCGGCGAGGCGCGGCCGGACTGGCGGATTATCGCCGAAGTCGGCAAGCGGATGGGTTTTGGCGCTGCGTTCGCGCATGAGACGCCGGCGGAGGTCTTCGCCGAACACGCCGCCCTGTCCGGATTCGAAAATGATGGCGCGCGGGATTTCGATATCGGTGCCTATGCCGGAATCGATGGAGAAGATTACGACGCGCTGGCGCCCTTCCAATGGCCGGCATCGAGCCCAGCGGAGGGCGCTCAGGCCGCAGGTGGCTCATCCAGCTCACGCTTCTTCGCCGACGGCGATTTCTACACACACGACCGCAAGGCGCGCTTCATTGCCATCCGTCCCGCCACGGAAATCCGCACCAGTCCGGACTTCCCGCTGATCCTCAACACCGGCCGCGTCCGCGACCACTGGCACACCATGACGCGGACCGGCAAAAGTCCGCGGCTGTCCCAGCATATCGCCGAGCCGTTCGTCGAAATCCACCCGGCGGATGCACAGCACCACGGCATCGGCGACGCCGACATCGTGCGCGTTGCCAGCCTGCGCGGCGAGGTGCTGGTGCGCGCGCTGGTCACGCCTCGCCAGCGCCAGGGCAGCCTGTTTGCGCCGATGCACTGGACCGATCAGTTTGCCGCAAGGGGCCGGCTCGACACGCTGACCGCGCCGCTGACCGATCCGGTTTCGGGCCAGCCGGCGCTGAAACATGTCGCCGCCCGCGTCGAGCCGTTTGCCGCGAAAGCCTTCGGCTTTGCCGTGATGCGCCGGAAGCCGGCGTCGATTGCCGCGCCCTACTGGGCCGTGGCGAAATGCAGGGGTGGCTGGCGGGTCGAACTCGCCTTTGCCGATGACGACATCGACTGGGCCGGCTTCGCCGGGTCCCTGTTCGGCGCGCCGCCGGGGGGCGACATGCTCGCCTATCATGACCGCGACGCCGGCCAGCATCGCATCGCCGCTTTCGACGGCGCCCAATTGTCCGGCGCCTTGTTCGTCGCGCCCGGACCGGTCGCCGTGTCGCGCGGCTGGGCGGCGGAACAACTCGACGAAATCCACGCCGGACAGCGCGAACGCTTCCGGATCGTCGCCGGCCGCGCCGGCGCCGATCGGCCGGATGCCGGCGCGATCGTGTGCTCCTGCTTCAACGTCGGCGCCAACCAGATCGCGGCGGCCGTGGCGGGAGGCTGCACGAGCGTCGAAGCCATCGGCAGTACGCTGAAGGCCGGCACCAATTGCGGTTCCTGCCGCGCCGAAATCCGGGCAATCATCCAGGCAAGTCGAGTTCAGGCGGCAGAGTGACGCGCCCGATCAAGAGCCCGATCCGGGGGCCGGATTTCGTTGCCTGGTAACGCGGATATGACGAGGTCTCTTCAGGTCCCGCCATCGCTTTTGCATTGAAGCCTGGCCCGCATCCTTATATCGCATTTCCATGAAGAAAATCGGCTTCCTCTCATTCGGGCACTGGACGCCCTCGTCACAGTCGCAGACGCGGTCGGCATCGGACGCGCTGCTGCAGTCCATCGACCTCGCCGTCGCCGCCGAGCAGCTGGGTGCGGATGGCGCGTATTTCCGCGTCCATCACTTCGCCCGCCAACTCGCTTCGCCATTCCCGCTGCTGGCGGCCGTCGGCGCGAAGACCAGCCGCATCGAGATCGGCACCGCCGTCATCGATATGCGCTACGAGAATCCGCTCTACATGGCCGAGGACGCGGGCGCGGCCGACATCATCGCCGGCGGTCGCCTGCAGCTTGGCATCAGCCGCGGCTCGCCCGAGCAGGTGATCGACGGGTGGCGCTACTTCGGCTACGCGCCACAGGAAGGGCAGAGCGACGCCGACATGGCGCGGCATCACGCCGAGGTCTTCCTCGACACGCTGCGGGGCGAGGGGTTCGCACAGCCCAATCCACGGCCGATGTTTCCCAATCCGCCAGGCCTGCTGCGGCTCGAGCCGCATTCGGAGGGCCTGCGCGAGCGGATCTGGTGGGGTGCCGCCACCAACGCCACTTCGGAATGGGCGGCGAAACTCGGTATGAACCTGCAGAGCTCGACGCTAAAATTCGACGAGAGCGGCAAGCCGTTCCACATCCAGCAGGCCGAGCAGATCCGGATCTATCGCGAAGCCTGGAAGGCGGCAGGCCACAGCCACGAGCCGCGCGTCTCGGTCAGCCGCAGCATCTTCGCGCTGGTCGACGACCGCGACCGTGCCTATTTCGGGCGCGGCAACGAGAGCCGCGACCAGATCGGCTTCATCGAGGAGAATACGCGGGCGATCTTCGGGCGCAGCTATGCCGCCGAACCGGATGTGCTGATCAAGGAATTGGCGCAGGACGAGGCGATCGCCGAGGCCGACACGCTGCTGCTCACCGTGCCCAACCAGCTCGGCGTCGACTACAACGCGCATGTCATCGAGGCGATCCTGACCCATGTCGCGCCGGCGCTGGGCTGGCGCTGAGGCAAGCGCCGGATCGATCACCGCGGACAGCTCCAGGGAGGGACACCATGCCGAAGAAAGCCTTGATCGCCTGGGGCGGCTGGGAAGGCCATACGCCCGAGCGCAGTGCCAACGTCATCCGCACGCTGCTTGAACGCAATGGATTCGACGTCACGCTGGGCCAGGGCACGGCGATGTTCGCCGACCCGGAGCTTGCTTCCTTCGATCTCATCGTACCCGTGATCACGATGTCGACGATCGAGAAGGCCGAACTTCAGAACCTGACGCTTGCGGTTCGCCAGGGAACCGGGCTCGGCGGTTTTCACGGCACCATGGGCGACAGCTTCCGCAACGAGCCCGACTATCAGTTCATGACCGGCGGCCAATGGGTCGCGCATCCCGGTAACATCATCGACTATCAGGTGGTGATCACCAGACCGGACGACCCGATCACAAGGGGCGTCAGTGATTTCGCCTACCGGTCGGAGCAATATTACATGCATGTCGATCCGAGCAACGAGGTGCTCGCGACGACCACCTTCTCCGACGCGCATTTCCCGGGGATAGGCGGCGTGGTGATGCCGGTGGTCTGGAAGCGGCGTTATGGTTTGGGGAAGGTGTTTTACAGTTCCCTTGGACACACAGCGGATGAGTTCGCGGTGCCGGAAATGGCGCTGATCGTCGAGCGCGGGTTGGTGTGGGCGGCGCGGGGGTAGCAGCGAGGGCGGCCGCAACCCTCACCCGATCCCGCCGGTAACCACATAGGCGCCAGCGCTGCGCCCATCATCCAGCCGCACCACCGCCGTCACGATCGAGCCATAAGGATCGCGCCAGACGCTGTGGAGCCGCTTGTGCTCACTGGCCGGAATCAGCGCCCGTCCGCTGAAGCGTGCACCGCTCCGCTGCATCGCCACTGCCTCTCCATTGACATGCGCCTTGACGCTGACGTTTTCCGCTTCTGCCTCGACAGGCAGGTCTAGCACGATGGTGATCTCGTCCTGGTCGCCCAAGGTGCGCGTCTCGGCGGCAAGCGCGATCGCGAGCGGTGGCGCCTTGCCATTGCCGGTTTGGCCGGGACGACCTGAAAACACGTCATCAGCCAGTTCAGGCGTGCGTGGCGGGCTCGTGCGGCGCTGCGTGGCGCGCTCGTAGTCGCCGGCCATGCGCAGCAGCCTTTCGTCGTCATAAGCCTTGCCGGCGAAGGTCAGGCCGACCGGCATGCCGATGTCGGCCATGGTTCCCATCGGCACGGTGACGGTCGGGATGCCGAAATGGCGCCAGACCAGATTGCCGTTGGCGACCCAGGTGCCGTTGCGCCAGGCGAGTGCGGCCGACGCCTCGTTGACGTCGGCATCGGCCGGCCCGACATCGGCGGCGGCCGGCAGCACCACGGCGTCGATGCCCCGCGCATCCAGCCAGTCCTCGAAATCGATCCGCCTTGCCGCTTCCAGCCCCTTCAGGCCATCCTCCATGGTCGGGATCTCCGTGACGGGGGTGACGGCGGATTTGGCCCGCTCGACATACTCGGCCAGGTCGAAGCCGCCATCATAGCGGTCGGGCAGCGTGCCCGGCGGCTGCGGGAAAATCTTTGGGCCGTCGACCGAGGCGAGGTCGGGCAGCGCCGGATCGGCATTGGCGCGCAGGAAATCGTCCCAGCCCCAGATGCAGAGATCCCAGATTTCGTGGTCGGCGAACTCCTGCGGCACCAGCCCGCGCTCGACCATGGTGCGCGCGCCGGGGCGGTCGCGCTCATAGTTGGAGACGACGGGGAAATCGACTTCCACCATCTCGGCGCCAAGCCGCTCGAGGTCCGCCGCCGCCCGCTCCCACAGGGCAAGCACCGAGGCACGGGTTTCGATCGGCTGACCGGCCTCGGCGTCGCGGCCGACATACATCCTGGGCACGCCGAGCCGCAGACCTCTGAGCGATCCCGCCAGCGCGAGATCGGTGTAGCGCGGCGGCCGCATGTCAGAACTTTTCGGCAGCTCGACCCAGGGCTGCGCGCGCCAGAAATCGCCTCGCGTTTCCGGGTCGTCGGCGACGATCACGTCGAGCAGTTCGAGCATGTCGGGCATGGTCCGCGTATGCGGCACCACGACATCCATGGTCGGCACCAGCGGCCAGTTGCCGCGCACTGAGATGACGCCGCGCGACGGCGTGTAGGCGACCAGCGCGTTGTTGGTGGCTGGCGCGCGGCCGGACGACCAGGTTTCCTCGCCGAGCCCGAAGGCGCAGAAGCTGGCGGCTGTTGCGGTGCCGGAGCCATTGGAGGAGCCCGACGCGAAGGCGGCGGTCAGGTAGTCGCCATTGTAGGGGCTTTCGGCGCGGCCATAGACACCGCGCTGCATGCCGCCATTGGCCATCGGCGGCATGTTGGTGAGGCCGATCAGCACGGCGCCGCCGGCCCGCAGCCGGGCGATGGTGAAGGCGTCCTCATTGGCGACGAGATGTTCGAAGGCCGGCGAGCCGGCGGCCACCGTCAGGCCGGCGACCTTGTAGCTGTCCTTGGCGGTGTAGGGAATGCCATCGAGCGGCCCGAGCACAGCGCCATCGCGGCGCCGCTGGTCGGAGGCGGCCGCCTCCTCGAACATGCCAGGGTTGAGCACGGGGACAGCGTTGAGGCTGATGCCGTGGCGGTCGAAATGCGCGATGCGCCGCAGATATGCACCGACCAGCTCGGCGCTGGTGACGATGCCCCCGTCGAGCGCGCGGCGCAATTGTTCGATCGTCGCTTCGACGAGGTGAAGGCTGGCATTGGTCATCGCTGGTCCCAGGCTGTCGTTTGCACGTCATGGATGAGCGAGGCCGCCGCCGGCGGCAAGAGCCAATCGCGATTTGTCGGCGGTCTCGTTGCAACTTGGTGTTCTTGCGGCCGCGCCTGGCGCGGCGCACGAAACTGCCCCATCGGGAACCTTTGTCGGGCTGGCGATTTTGGATGTATGGTGTGATTCCGGATGGCCAGAAGGGGTTCCAGATGACGACAAAACGCTTTGCAATCCTAGCTCTCGCTTTCGCAATGGGCTCAAGCCTTTGCGCCTCGGCGCTCGCCGGCGAGCGGCATCACGGCCACCGGGTCCAATCCGAACGCTATGTTCCCGCCGATGACGATCTCATCGACTTCCTGTTCGGCGGCCCGCGCTACTATGATCAGCAGCTGGTCACGACCGCGGCTGGCGCGTGCTCGTATCATCGCGTCGGCCCTGACGCGAATGCGTTGAACAAGATCAACGACCACCATTGCGGGAAGTAGACCGCGGCCTCGGGCTCGCTACAACGGCTTTCCAAGCCGGCGCTCAGCGCCGGCCGCTTTCCTTCATGCGCTCGATGATGTCAGCCATCAGGGCCAGGTCGCGGCGGGAATCGGCAAGGTCGGTCACCGGCTTCGTGCCTTCGGTGATGTGGCGGTGGAAGGTCTCCAGCTCATTGGAGAAGGCGTCGCCATAGAGCGGCCCGAAGGTTTTCGTCACCGGGCCGAGCGGGCCGGCGTCGGTCACCTCCAGGCGGGTCGGCAGGCTGCGGATATAAGGCGTGTCGTAGATGATGCGCACCCGCCTGGTGTTTGAGCGCACCTCGATCATGGCGTCGAACAGGCCGAGATCATCGACCACCGCGTCATACAGACAGGCGAAATGGCCGTAGTCGAAGGTGATGCTGGTGTTGGCGCCGCCATTGGTGCGGTGCGCGGCGACCACACCCACTGGCTCGCCGATCAGCCCGCGCATCGCCGAAATATGATGCGAGGACAGCGCCGTCAGCCCGCGATAGGCACGCACCAGATCGGCGGGGGCGTCGGCGCCAACCACCTCGCGGATCAGCGCGTCCCGCTCCTTGGCGCCGCGCGCCAAAAGGGCAGGGTCGATGTCGGTGGGATAGAGGACGTTCTGGCTCTTCTTGAGGAAATGCCGGCCTTCCGAGATGAGGTCGAAGATGCGGACATGGGTGATGTCGGCGTGATCAGGCAGTTCATCCCTGGCCGCCAGATAGGCCGGGGCATAACGGCGCATGTAGCCGACGAAAAGGGTCTTGTCGTAGGCCGGCATCAGCGCCAGCAATTCGTCGATCTCGCGCACCGTGAGGCAAGCGGGCTTTTCGAGCAGGATATGCTTGTTGGCCTTCATGGCCGCGCGCACGAAGCGGCTGTGGGTGTCGTCGGACGACAGCACGAACACCACGTCGATGTCGGGCGAATTGATCAGAGCCTCGGCCGTGTCGAAGGCTTTTGCCGTCGCATATTCCGAGGTGACGAGCGACACCAGGCTTGGCGAGACGTCGTACACGCCCGCGATCCGCCAGCGGTCGCGCTGGTCGCCCAGAACAGGCAGATGGATCGACTGCGCGACCTCTCCAAGACCCACAAGTCCGACACGAAGTGGTGCCACTCTCAACTCCCTTTGATGATTTCAAAGCCTGATGCTGGCCGAGATGGCGGCCAGCACTGATTTCACGGTCGGCCGGTCACGCAGCGCCGGTGACCAGCGCGACGAGCTCGTTGCCCGTGGTTTCGGAAGCGCGCACCGTCGCCGCCATCTTGCCCGCCCGCATCACCCAGATCTGGTCGGACAGGCGCCGCACCTGATCGAAATTGTGGCTGACCAGGATGACCGAGACCGACTGTTCGCGCAGGCGCCGGATCAGCGCCTCGACATTGGCCGTCTCCTGCACGCCGAGCGCGGCGGTCGGTTCGTCCATCACCACCAGCTTGGCGCCGGAGCCGACGGCGCGGCAGATCGAGATCGCCTGCCGCTGGCCGCCCGACAGGCGCCGCACCCGCTGGTTGATCGACGGCACGTTGATCGACAGGCGCGACAGCATGGCGCGCGCCTCGCGTCTCATCGCCTTGCGGTCGAGGAAAGCGAAGGGGCCGATGCGGCGCACGAGCTCGCGGTTGAGGAACAGGTTCTGCGCCACCGTCAGTTCGTCGATCAGCGCCAGGTTCTGGTGCACGGTCTCGATGCCGGCCTTGCGTGCGCCGTCGGGGTTGGAGAAGGGATGCTGGCGGCCGTCGAAGACGATGGAACCGGTATCCGGCACATGCACGCCGACCAGGCAGCGGATCAGCGTCGACTTGCCGGCGCCGTTGTCGCCGATGACGGCGGTGACCTCGCCGCGGCGCGCCTGGAAGGCGACGTCGGTGAAGGCGCGGACCCCGCCGAAATGCTTGCTCAGGCCTTCGCAGGCGATGATCGCGTCGGAGGAGGCGGCGCTCATTTCTGGTACCGCATGATCAGCGCCGCCAGCACCACGATGGCGCCCACGGCGAGCGGTTGATAGAAGGCCGATACGTTGAGCAGCGTCAGGCCGTTGACGAGGGCGGTGAGCATCAAGGCGCCGATGGCCGGACCCAGGATGCTGGCGCGGCCGCCGAACAGGCTGACGCCGCCCAGAACGACCGCCGCCACCGAATTGAGCAGCAGGCTGGTGTTGATCTGCGGTTCGGCCGAACCGATGCGCGCTACCAGAAGGATTGCCGCGATGCCGGCGCAGAAGCCCGAGATGGTGTAGGCGGCGATCTTGACCCGGTTGGTGCGGATGCCGAGCGCGCCGGCACTTTCGACCTGGCCGCCGGTCGCCAGCAGATGCACGCCGAAGCGTGTGTGGTAGAGCGCGATATGCGCCACGATGACGGCCGCGATCGCCACCCAGACCGGATAGCCGAACGGCCCGAAGGAGCCTGAGGCGAGCCTGAGCAGGAAGGTCGAGCCGACCATGGTCGGTTCGCCGCCCGACAGGATGAGGCCGAGGCCGGTGATGCCCGACAGTGTGCCGAGCGTCACCACGAAGTCGGGGATCTTGCCGGCGGTGATGATGAGGCCGTTGAGGAAGCCGATGGCGCTGGTGGCCAGGACCGCGAGCACGCAGGCGATGAAGATGCCATAGCCGGCCGCGTTGACGAGGCCCAGGATTATGGCGCCGAGCATGACGGCGGCCGCCAGCGACAGGTCGATGCCCGAGGTCGCGACGACGAAAGTCTGGCCGATCGACAGCACGACCAGGATCGCCGCCGCCAGCAACAGCGCCTGCAGATTGGCGACGCTGAGAAAGACCGGCTGGGCGATGCCGAAGACGATGACGAGGCCGACCAGGCCGACGACGGATGCCCAGTCGGCCCAGAACGAGGGATCGAGGAGGAGAGCCGCCAGGGAGGGACGGCTCTCCTCCGCACCCGCCGAATGGGCGGCGGGCGCGTTGTTCACGGAATTGCTCACTTCAGCATCTCGCGGAAGGGATCGGGATAGTCGCCGCCCGGACGCGGGAAGTTCTTCAGCGAGGCTTCGGCATTGTCCTTGTTGATCAGGAGCACCGGCGCCGGCACGTTGGCGGGCAGTTCCTTGCCCTTGGCGGCCAACGCACAGGCTTCGACGCCCATGGCGCCGACGACATAGGGATATTGCGCCACGGTGGCCGTGAGTTCGCCTGCCGCGATCGACTTCAGCGCGTCGACGATGCCGTCGAGGCCGATCACCTTGACGTCCTTGCCCGAGGTCTGCACGGCGCGTTCGACGCCGAGCGCCATGATGTCGTTGGCGGCGAAGAATCCCGCGAGATCAGGATGCGCGGCGAGGATGTCGGTGGCGGCGGTCAACGCCTTCTCGCGGTCCCAGTCGGCGCTGACCATCACCACGACTTCGAGCTTGCCTTCGACGGCCTGCTTGAAGCCCTTGATGCGGGCGTTGGAGCCGACATCGCCGACGATGCCGGCGACCAGTGCGACCTTGGCGCCCTTCGGCACCAGCTTCAGCATTTCCTCACCGGCCAGCGCGCCGGCAGCGACGTTGTCGGTGCCGATATAGGTCGAGACGGCGAAGCCGGCGGCCTTGGCCTGCTCGGCGTCGATGGTCGAGTCGATGTTGACGATCGGCTTCTTCTTCTGGGCGACCGGCACCAGCGCCTGGACGAGGTTGGAGACGCTGATCGGGTTGACCAGGTAGCAATCGAAATCCTGCATGGCCATGGCGGTCAGCCGGTCGGCCTGTCCGGTGGCATCGCCCATGTTGGCGGCGGCCTGGACGCTGACATTGACGCCATTGGCCTTGCCCTGTTCCTCGATGCCTTTCTGCATGGTCTGGAAGAACGGGTTGTCGAGACCCTTGACGATGGCCGCGATTTTCGCCGCGTCCTCTGCGTGGGCCGGTACCGAAACGATCGCTGCAAGCATGCCTGCGCCAAGCAGACTTGTGCCGAGCTTTAGGCAATTGAACACGCGCATGTTGTTCCTCCTCCTGATTGTTTGATGTGTTGCATCAGTTTTCCGGCGAATGCCTGCCGCCGATGGTGCGGGTCGCAGCTCCCGGTCCGGGCGCTTTTTCATGTCAGGCATTGCTCCTCCCAGAGCGCTGGCGGATGCCTTGCCAGCGTTTGCGCATGTTTTAGAAAAAATTGACATGCGTCAAGATTTAAAATGGTGCGCAGTGATTTTACTGGCGATGCCGAACCAACCCGGCCAAGCGGATATCAGGCATCTCCTCTGCCCCTGCCAGCATTCCCACATGTTTTGGAAAAATTTGACATGCATCAATATCCGGACTGGTGCGCAGTGATTTAGTCGTTCGTCGCGGCATGGCTGGCTCGACGGTTATGACGGACGCAGCGCCATGCGCTACAACCACGGCGCGAAAAAAATGCCTCGCCGGGGGAACCTCCTGGCGAAGATCGGCGTTCAGGGTGGTTTGCATGTCCTGGAGGAGAGCAGGGGAGGACGTGGAGCGTTGGGAGGTGAGACATGTCTGGTCATGACGACCTGATCCGTGCGGCCATCGGACGGCTGCTTGCCGAGAAAACCGGCGTCGCGGTCATATCGATGAGAGAGATTGTCACGGAGCTTCTGGCGCGGACCGGTGCCGTGCTGGACGAAAGCCTGCAAGACCTGCTGCTGGAAATGGCCGAGGTTCGCGGCATGACGGTCGCTCTCGACCTTTAGGACCGATCGACATTCACGTGAGAAATGCGCACCCGAATAGAAGGTGCGGACGAAGGCTATTTCCGAGGCCGAGGCGCGCGGGCGATGGTGGCACTCTCGCACGAGGCGCTCCGGTTAGGCAGTCGCGGGGGCAGCCCAAGCGCCGCGCCTCGGCCGGGAGTCACCCCAGCAAATTGCGCGCCGTACGCATGAAGATCTTCGACCCGATCGGGATCAGGTCGTCCGGAAAGTCATAGTCAGGGTTGTGCAACGCGGGGTGCCGCTCGCCTGCGCCGAGGAAGAACATCGCCGACCTGGCACCGTGGCCGAACAGGCCGAAATCTTCCGAGGCGCGCATCGGCAGGGCTTCTTCACCATGCACGACGCCCTCTTCGTGGAGCGCTTGCCGCAGATGCTCCACCGCATCCGGCGCGTTGACGCTGGCGACGAAGATCTCGTGGTAGTCCCAGCGGGCGGAAAGGCGATGCTGGCCGGCGATCTCCGTGACCAGCGCCTCGGCGGCGGCGCACAAATCCGCCATGCGGTCGTCGCGACGGGTGCGCAGCGTCGCCCAGACCTCGGCGTGAGCGGGCGCGATGCCGAACACGGCTTCGCCCATCTCGGCGTGGGTGACGGTCACCATGGAGAACTCGTCGTCGGCGAAGGTTGCGCGCCCGAGAGCGGGCAGGGCCGGCATCAGCTGACTGATCGCCATCATCGGCGATGTGCCGGTCTCGGGCATGGACGAATGCGCGGTCTTGCCCTCCAGCACCATGCGCATGCCGCGCGAGGCGCAGTTGACCACGCCGGGTTTGAGCCGCACCTCGCCGAACGGCACGCCGGGCAGGTTGTGCAGCGAGAAAGCGAAATCCGGCGCGATTTCGCCGAAGCGGGGATCGGCGACGACGCCGGCAGCGCCATTGCCGGTTTCTTCCGCCGGCTGGAACATCAGCACGACGCGGCCGCTTGCTGGCCGCTCGCGCCCCAACTGGCGGCCGAGGGCGGCGAGGATCGCGGTGTGCCCGTCATGGCCGCACATATGCGATTTGCCCGGCACTTGCGAGGCATGCGGCACGCCTGAAAGCTCCTCGATCGGCAACGCATCGAGTTCCGAACGGAACAGCACGGTCAGCCCGGCCTTGCCGCTGTCGTAGACGGCCGCCACGCCATGCCCGCCCAGGCCGGTCAGGACCTTGTCCGGCCCGGTGTCGGCGAGGAAGGAGACGACCTCTTTCGCCGTCTTCTCCTCCTCGTTGGAGATTTCCGGCTGCCGGTGCAGCTTGCGCCGCCACTCGGTCAGCTCGACGATATCGCGGTTGGTGAGAGTCACGCGTTTCCGCCTCCGTTTGCTCCGATCGGCACAGTGTCGCAAACGCTTCTAGCGTACGCGATTGGGGCAGAGCGCTTTGAACTGGTCCAGCGTGACATCGCATGACGAGGCACCGGAGCCATCGAGCAAGACGTTCTCATGCGTATCTGAAATCAGGTAGTCGGTGGTCACATCCGTGCCCTTGTTGCGGCCCTGGAACAAGGCGGACAGCACTACCAACAGATGTCGCATGGAAAGTCCTCCCTTTCGCCGGGAGGATTTCACGTGCGCAATCACCCGGTCAAGGCGGCTCGCAGCGGCCGACGCCGCTGCGAGCCGTGTCTGGATTGCTTATTGATTGATCTCGGGCTCGACCAGCTTTGCCAGGTTCCGGAGCGATTCCTGCCAGCCCAGATAACAGGCCTCGACCGGGATGACGTCCGGAATGCCGGCCTGGGTGATGTCGACTTCGGTGCCGACCGAGACTTTTTTCAGGATCACGGTCACCTGGATCTCGCCGGGCAGGTTGGGATCGTCGAACCTGTCGGTGTAGCGCAGGCGCTCATTGGGAACGAGTTCGAGATACTCGCCGCCGAAGGCATGGCTGCCGCCTGTCGTGAAGTTGCGGAAGGACATCTTGAACGTGCCGCCGACCTTGGCCTCGAGGTGATCGACCGTGCAGGTGAAACCGTTCGGCGGAAGCCACTTCGCCAGCGCGTCGGCTTCGACGAAGGCGCGATAGACCTTCTGCGGGGTGGTCGTCAGAACGCGGTGCAAACGTACGGTGCCGGGCATATCCTGTCCTTTCATGATGCCTGTTCGATGCCCCAAGGACGAACGAGGCTTGACCAGTCCGACAGAGGCGCTCAGATTTTTTGAGGGCCCGGCCGCAAGCCTGTCTGGTTGGCGTACACCGGTTCAGGCTGCTTTGGGACTCGATTTTGCGACGGCTGGCCCAATCGTCGCAAATGACGAACCGGATAGCCATTATGAGGAGAGTGTTTATAACGGTCGCTGAGATCGCAATATCCAAGGGGAGACGATGCGCTACATACGTCCGCTTTCAATCGAAGATGCCGTTGGCCAATTGGCCGGATCGGCTGGCACGGCGGCCATTCTCGCCGGGGGCAGCGACCTTTTGGTGAGAATGAAGGGTGGTTTTGTCGAACCCGACCTGATCGTCGACATCAAGGCGATCGCCGGCCTGAGCGCGATCACGGAGACGGCCGACGGCTTCAGCATCGGTGCCGCGGTGCCCTGCGCGGTGCTCGGAGAGAGCGCGGCCCTGAAGAAGGCATGGCCCGGCGTCGTCGAAGCCGCCAAGCTGATCGGCTCCAAGCAGGTGCAGGGACGCTGCACCATCGTCGGCAATCTCTGCAACGCCTCGCCGGCGGCCGACAGCGTGCCGGCGCTGGTCGCGGCCGGCGCCAGGGCATCGATCGTCGGGCCCGCAGGCAAACGCACGATTCCTGTCGTGAGCGTGCCGACCGGGCCCGGCAAGACGTCGCTGGCCAAGGGCGAGATCATCGAGGCGATCCTGCTCGACAAGCGCGCACCGCGCTCGGGCGATGCGTATCTGCGGTTCATTCCCCGCACCGAGATGGATATCGCGGTGGTCAGCGCCGGCGTGAACCTGACGCTCGACGAACACGGCGTCATCAAGGCGGCCCGCGTGGCGCTGGGCGCCGCGGCGCCGACGGTGCTGCTGGTGGAAGAGGCGGCCGAGGCCCTCATCGGCAGGAAGCTCGACGAAGCAGCGCTCGAGCGTCTGGCCAAGGTCTGCTTCGGGGCCTGCCGGCCCATCGACGACAAGCGCGGTACCATCGAATTCAGACGCAAGGTTGCGGGTGTGCTGGCCAGGCGGGCCGCCACGACCGCCTACGCACGTGCAGGAGGCAAATGATGGCTGGTGTAGCAGTCTCAACGACAATCAACGGCGACAGCGTCGAATACCTTTGCCAGCCGGACGAGACGCTGCTCGACGTGCTGCGCGATCGGCTCGGGCTGACGGGCGCCAAGGAAGGCTGCGGCACCGGCGACTGCGGCGCCTGCAGCGTCATCCTCGACGACCGGCTGGTGTGCTCGTGCCTGGTGCTTGGCGCCGAGGCTGAAGGCCGGCGCGTCGAGACCATCGAGGGCATGGCGCATGGCGACCAGCTGCATCCGCTGCAGCAGAAGTTCCTCGAGCACGCGGCACTGCAATGCGGCATCTGCACCCCGGGCTTCCTGATCGCGGCCAAGGACCTCTTGGCCAAGAACCCCGATCCGACCGAGGAGGAAATCCGCTTCGGCCTCGCCGGGAACCTGTGCCGCTGCACCGGCTATGACAAGATCGTGCGCGCCGTCCAGGACGCGGCCACCGTGATGAAGGGAGCCTGAGATGAATTTCGATCCGCGTTTTTCGGGGCGTAAATTCACATCCGTCGGCACACGCCCCATCCGTCCCGACGGCGTCGACAAGGTGACCGGCCGCGCCCGCTACGGCGCCGACTTCAACATGGCCGGCCAGCTGGTCGGGCGCGTTCTGCGCAGCCCGCACGCGCATGCGAAAATCCACAAGATCGACACCTCGAAGGCGGAGAAGCTTCCCGGCGTGAAAGCGGTGATCACCGCGGCCGATCTGCCCGACCTCACCGATGGCGATGCCGCCATGTACGACATCCTCGACAATTGCATGGCGCGCACCAAGGCGCTCTATGACGGCCATGCGGTGGCCGCGGTCGCGGCCGTCGATGCCCGCACGGCAAGGCAGGCGCTGAAGCTGATCGTGGTCGACTACGAGGTGCTGCCGCATGTCACCGATGTCGACGAGGCGATGAACCACCACGCACCCCTGATCAACGATGCCATCTTCACCGAAGGCCTCGAGGAAAAGCCGGTAAAACCGTCCAACGTCACCAAGCGCAGCCAGTTTGGCCATGGCGATGTCCACCAGGGTTTCGGGCACGCCGATTTCATCGTCGAGCGCTCCTTCAAGACCGAGCAGACGCACCAGGGCTACATCGAGCCGCATGCCTGCGTGGCGAGCGTCTCGTCCGACGGCACTGCCGACTTGTGGGTCTGCACGCAGGGCCATTTCGTCTACCGTCAGCACTGCGCGCAACTGCTTGGCATGGAAGCCTCGAAGCTGCGCGTCACCTCGTCGGAGATCGGCGGCGGTTTCGGCGGCAAGACCCATGTCTGGGCCGAACCGGTTGCGCTGGCGCTGTCGCGCAAGGCGGGCCGTCCGGTCAAGCTGGTGATGACCCGCGACGAGGTGTTCCGCGCCTCGGGTCCGACCAGCGCCACCTCGATCGACGTCAAGATCGGCGCCCGCAAGGACGGCACCATCACCGCGGCCGAGGCGACGCTGCGCTATTCCTGCGGCCCCTATGCCGGCTCCTGGGCCGAGATCGGTGCCATGACCGCGTTTGCCTGCTACAAGCTCGATAACGTCAAGACGGTCGGCTACGAAGTGCTGGTCAACCGGCCGAAGACGGCGGCCTATCGCGCGCCGTCGGCGCCGATGGCGGCCTTCGCGGTCGAAAGTGCCGTCGACGAACTGGCCAAGGAGATCGGTATGGACCCGGTCGACTTCCGCATCAAGAACGCCGCGCAGGAAGGCACCAGGTCGTCCTACGGCCCGGTCTACGGCCCGATCGGCATCGGCCCGACGCTGGAGGCGGTGAAGAACCATCCGCACATGAAGGCCAAGCTCGGCAAGAACCAGGGCCGGGGCATGGCCTGCGGCTTCTGGTTCAACTTCGGCGGCCAGACCTGCACCGACCTCAACATCGGCATGGACGGTTCGGTGTCGCTTGCCGTCGGCACGGTCGATGTGGGTGGTTCCCGCGCCTCGCTGTCGCTGGTGGCGGCGGAGGAACTCGGCATCGACTATAGCCAGGTCAAGGCGATCGTCGCCGACACCTCCAGCCTCGGCTACAACGACATGACCGACGGCAGCCGGGGCACCTTCTCGTCGTCCATGGCGACGATCTCGGCCGCCCGCAACGCGATCAAGATCCTGCGCGAACGCGCCGCGCAGATGTGGGACATCTCCGTCGACGACGTGGTCTGGGAAAAAGGCCACGCGGTCGCCAGGGGCGAGAACCACGGCAATCTCGGCAAGCTGTCGCTGAAGGAGATCGCCGCAGCTTCCGGCAAGACCGGCGGACCGATCGCCGGCCACAGCGAGCTCGTCGCCGACGGCGCTGGCGTCTCCTTCGCCACCCATATCTGCGATATCGAGGTCGATCCCGAGACCGGCTCCACCCGGGTCATCCGCTACACGGTGGTGCAGGATGCCGGCAAGGCCGTGCACCCGACCTATGTCGAGGGCCAGTACCAGGGTGGCGCCGCGCAAGGCATCGGCTGGGCGCTCAACGAGGAGTATATCTACGGCAAGGACGGGCGGCTGCAGAACCCCGGCTTCCTCGACTACCGCATCCCGGTCTGCTCGGACCTGCCGATGATCGACACGCAGATCCTCGAGATCCCCAACCCCAACCACCCCTATGGGGTGCGCGGCGTCGGCGAGACCTCGATCGTGCCGCCGCTGGCGGCGATCGCCAATGCGGTGTCGAACGCCGCCGGCGTGCGCATGACCCACATCCCGATGTCGCCGCCACGCATCCTGGCGGCCATCGAGGCGGAACGGGGAGGCTAGGAGCAATTCCAGGAAAAGTGTCAGCGGTTTTCCGTCGGGAATTGCGTAAAACAAAGAGAGAGCATGATGCCGAAAAGTGCGAAGCGGTTTTCGGATAACATCATGCTCCATCACGAATAGGGGTCGAGCGAATGGTCGAAGTCACGCTCTGGGGCGCGCTCGGCCAACTCGCCGGTGGCCAGAGCAAGGTCGAGGTCGAGGCCAAGGACATCAGGGAGCTGTTCAGGAAGCTGGCTGAACAGTATCCCGCCTTCGAGCCGCTGATCGACCGTGGCATCGCGGTGGCGATCGACGGGACGATCTATCGCGATACGTGGTCGAAGGAATTGCCAAAAGGGGCCGAGATTTTCCTGATGCCGCGGTTGGCTGGGGGGTGAGGTTACTACGATATCGGGCCGGACAAGCCGCTCGCGTCTAAAATGGCAGCTTTTGGGCTGTGCCCATGAACGCGTTATTTGAGCGGTTGACCGTTTTGAGCCAAGATAAGCGGAATAAGTTGTACCGCTACGCGGCCGGCAACGATGGCTCCATGGCGCTGATACCTATCCTCTTTGTGCTCGTTCGCGTAATCCACGGCTACTTTGACGCCAAAGAAATCGACGTGATCAACCGAACGCTTTGCTGCACGGTAAACGCCAAACATTTCCATATCCAGTCCAAGTACCCGCTTGTGCTCCTCAGCGATCATTGCCGCCATGTCCTTTGATGCGATTACAGCAGAGCCACTAACCATTGGGGCAACAATGGCTTTGCTTTCAAAGAACTCAGGGTCGTTGAGTGCCTTTAGATCCTCTTTAAGATCTTTAAAGTGGTTGCTTCTCTCGATTTCTTGCTGGATGATGGTATCCAAGCGATCTGGAATCGCCTCTTGGTACATCTCCAATGTGAATTCGTTACCGAACCATTTGCCGGCTTGGTGCTCCCAAACTGGACTGCCGATGAGAATATCGCCAAGTTTCGCGCGCCCCTCAAACGCTGCACAGATTCCGACAATCAAAACGAGTTTGGGGCGGAAAGTTTCTATGGCCTTATCTGTAGCAATGCTTGCCTCAACCAGTCCCATCCGGGGTAAAACTACTGCAATCCCTGTGTGTTCATCAATGTCGACTTCGAGGCAATTCAGGCCGTTTCTTGAAAAGAGCTTTCCAATCTTCGCTTTCGTGCTTTGTAGCACTTGGCGTTCGAGCTGCAACCCGCAAATGATGACAAAGTCATGCTCTTGAAATCGATAGGCGCGCTGCAAACTCACTTCGAGAGCCGGAATCCAATGCGCCCCATCAGAGTACTCAACGGTCGCGATTCCGAGCCCGGCAAACTCTCTACTACGTGCTAATGCTAAATCGTCATGTTGCGTTATCGCGACGTAGGCTGCCTTCGCATTCAAGCTACTCGCCCGTATAAGCTCTATAACTTGATCTGTGATGTCAAATGGATCGTCGTCATCTCTCATGGGTACCATAAGATCAAGTATGACGAAATCAAATCTCGAAGATGACAATATGGCTGCAAACTTTGAGTAACTAATAACTCGATCTATTTTTACCTCACCGTTCATATATCTATTTATTACGTCGGTGATAGCGTTAGCTTTATCATTTTCATCTTCAAGCAAAAGTACTTTCGTCATGAAACTCCTCCGATGAACCGATCAAAATTGACTCGCCAGTTCGTGTTCGATTGATCGAAGTGAATGATTCCAATCAGATTTACACTGACTTCCTCAGACAGGCGACTGATCACCTCAGGCAACCTCACCAACTCGCCCCAGATCTCAACCTCCGGGTACTGGGTTACAATCAAAACAGCATCATTGCGCCCCAAACGATTCAACTCTAACAACACCTCAACGCCACCCGACGGCATTGACTTTGGGTTCCCTACGCCCAACGTACGATCGTGACTCGGTAACGCAATGTCTAGGATGATCAGGTCATACGAGGCGGCGCAGACGCTCTCAACAGCCGTTTGAACAGCTCGCGCACACACGATACGCTCAACCACAACGATTTCGTTGAGCGCAATGCCAATTGCCTCTTCTTTGAAAGGGTCGTCCTCAACCAATAGAACGTTCATTCGCTTCAAAGCGTTGTTAGAGTTAGTCGGAATGTAAAGGCAACGCCCGTCTGGGAGAACGACACTGCAACATCTGAGATGTCAGTTTTCGCAGATGTTAACGCCCTCAGTTTGCGAATACCGGTTGATCCCTCCGTCACAAGCGCGTCATCCATAGGGGCGGCCATCTCATGCTCAATTCTCGCTCGTGAATAGCTCTCACGCCCTACTTCAAATTGCGACGCCACAGTCACATAGATAGTCGTGACGGTTCCATCGACCTTCTCGCTGACGCTGAGTTCGAGAGATCCGCCCTTCAGCCCATACCGGGCAGCATTATGCACCAGAATGTAGAGAGCATCGTACACGTATTGATATCGGTGGCCAACTATCCGGGTGCCGGACTCCTCTGGCTCAGACACCTCGGGAGCAAATCCTGCAACCTGCTCGGCCACTTCCATTCTCACTACCTGAAATAGCTCCTGCAGCGTGGCAGAGGGCGTCGTTTCCTTTGGAGCGGCAAACCAGGCACTAATTTGCTGAAGTGTCTCGGCAACTTTCTCATTCACTCTTCGCACAATTGCTCTTGCTTGGTCATCGTCAGCGCCAGGCTCTGGAGTCCTTCGAAGGTCCTCCTTCCTTAGCAAAAGCTTTTCACCGCGCCATCTCTCTAACTCTCGCTGAATTTCGGTTAGGTTCGGTTGCAACAGCAACCAGCAGGATTGGAAAATTATATCAATCGCTTCAGGTATCGAGCCTTTGCTCAACATCGATTCGCAGACTTGCCGCACTGCGAATTCAAGTAGATTATACTCACTAATACGCACGTGTGGCACAAGTAATCCCCTAGGTTTCTTTTCAGACCGGACTTGAAGTCTCTCCCTAGGAAAGAGTTTTACTTCATCGCCGAACTTAGACAACCATGACCGCAACCCATATTCGTAATTCACCCTGTCAGATCCGCACTGATTTAATAGTTCTTCGACTAAATCGGACGCACTTTTTATCAAAGTTCCATGAAAAGTTCCGTGTCTAATGCGCCGCCCTATGTATGAATCAACGCCATATGCCTTATTGCAACAGAATTCATTGTACGCGGCGTCTACCAAGCTAGCTACTTGGAGTGACGGGTCTATAAGAATCTCTATCTGATCATCAATCTTAATTTCCTGATCAGGAATACCTTGATCTACAGCGGTAAGGTCGATCTGTCGAAGGGGGCCAGCCAGCTTTTCAAACATCCATTGCTTAAAGCGAACCGAATCGACATAAAGTCGTTGCGAGTCAATATCATGACGAATTAGCGCTAGTTTATTTTCTAACGCTAACGACCTAGCTCTCTCTAGCAATACGTTATTGTCGGTTTGATGCCCATACCATTCTAATATCATCGTAGAGGCTTCATTCACCTCGTAGGCAGACTTGTACAGTTTATAGCATTGTATAAGAAAAGATTCATTCCACATTGCCATATAAAACTTCGCAACTTCAGGTGCCAACTTGTGAATAAATTTTAGAAGACTAAGTATTGATCTGTCAAAATCATCAATTACTATTTTCTCTGTTGCGCTTCGCATATTAAATTCGGAACTTATTTTTGGTGAGGCTTCAAATTTGAGGCTTGCTCTGATGAACTCATAGAGGTTGTCTTCTGATTTTGGCGGCAATGCTGCGTCAAGTTCGGCTTCGCTCAAGAGGTGTGGAACGTTCTGGGTGGCGTTCATCAGGGCCACAAGATCAAGGCCATTGCAGTCGCCCAACGAATATCCATGTTCAACGAGATGGGCGAGCCGCAGTGTCCGTTGGAACTCATCGTCAGGGACTATTGTCGGATCAGCTACGCCCGATGGTTGCATATCTCTCAGCGTCATTACGGAGCGCACTAGGGAGTTGTGGTCAGTGCTTTCAAAAAACGGCCGCTCTATTCCAAAGATGCCGTCAAATCGAGGACCGGCATACCTTTCGATTGGGGCGTAGAACTTCGCTAACCGCTCATCCGAAAGCCATGCATTTGCCATGCAGAAAGTGCCTTGGCCATCGAGAGGCCCGTGAGTTGTTTCAAGAGTGAGGGCGTCGAATGCTCCTTTTGTTCGTGCTTTGAGGTAAGAGTCACTCAATTCTACGGGTAGATTGAACCTTTCTGCGGTTTCATTTATCGGAGCAAGTGCGCTCCCAAGGATGCGACTTTCAAGAATAAACATTAGGGCATCGGGTAAGGAATAGGAAGAAAGTGCTCTCAGATGCTGAACCCATCCTTCGTCACCTCCACCAAATGGAGAGAAGTGGTAATGAAGTATCCGTCTTGAAATTAACGAAAGTCTCTTGTCATTTGCCAGCCTAAGGAACATTCTTCGAGAATCAATGTAATCTCTGTCTAACGCGTATGATTCGTCCACCGCTCGATGAAGAGCGTCACGACTGTCTCTTATGATCTCTGTATAAGGCCGTATTGCCGAAATTATGGTGCTGTTATTAGCGAATCGCCTCGAAAGGCATAGGTATTTTCTGTTTATATGAAATGAAAAACCAATTTCATTCGCAAAAATACTTGTTACACTTTGAAGTAAGTTTGTATCCATCTCCTCAACGGATCGATTTAGGTCAGCTACGGCTGCCAGATATGTCTTGAGTTTTTGCGTGTGCCGAATCATGCGCCGCACTAGTAGCGAAGTAAGTGCGGACTGGCTCAGATGGTCGAGCGGTGTCAGATACCCCATGCGAGGGGGTCTTGTCGGAAATGGCAGCGAAACGATAACGCGGCCTTCGGTCTGCGATTCCGCAATCACAGCCAGCGCTATTTGTAAGTCACCTGCGGTACAAACCGAGTATAGGCGATCTATAACGTCTGCTGATACCGCTTCGTCACGAGATGCTATGATCCCGCGAACGAGATTTCTCGCCTCGGTGGAACTCATTTCCATCAATTTTTGCATTACTTGGAACGCCTACCCGATTCTCGCAAAGGCACTTTTCGCACGGCGCGTCTTTGCTGGCAAACCTCTCATTCGACCCTGCTCGTCGAAACCTTCGCCGATCTGTATTCAATCGCCGCGCAGCCCACGATGAATATGAACCCTTTCAGAATGATGGCTCGATAAGAGCACTTTCTGCTCACTAAGGGCTCAAATTCCCGTCGGTTGGTTGCATCGTATACACGTTGCAGGTCACGTGCGGCTCAAGTGCGGAATTTGCAGGCTCACAAGCCCCGACCGCCAAAGCCAGCCGTCGAATTGTTGAAGCTTTGTTGTCGCCTATGGGTTATCCCCTAACCAACACTGTTCGACACGGAGTGCGACCAATTGAGCGTAGCCTTTGCCAAGGAGGAAAGCGCCGAGGCAGCATCGGAAACCATCCTGCCGGCTCGCCCTATCTCCGATCGGATCAACCTCGTCACCGAGGCGGGCCTCAAGATGCTAAGGGATGAATTGGCGCGCGCTCAGCTGGCTCTCGAGACCGCCAGCGTGCTGGAAGATGTCAACGAGAGGCGACGGCAGTCGGCGGTTCCGGTTCGCGATGTCACCTATTACGCCGAACGCGTCCGCACGGCTCAGCTTATGCCGGTGCCGGCGTCCAATGACGTGATCGCCTTCGGTCACACCGTCACCTTCGCGCGTGATGATGGCCGCACCCAGACCTTCCGCATCGTCGGTGAGGATGAGGCCAACCCGTCCCAGGCTTCCATATCGCATGGTTCGCCGGTTGCCATCGCACTGATTGGCAAAACCGTTGGCGAAATTGTCCAGCTGGGGCAGCGCCAACTCGAGATCCTGTCCATTTCCTAGTTGGAGATCGGGGTAGAACGTACGATCGAATTGCGGCATGGTCTGTGACCTCTTCACGGTCAACCGCCATCGTGACGTTTGGTACACCGTCGGCTGACGCCCAGCGAGCAGTGCTGCTTGACGTCAAAAGCCCGGAACGGGTTGGGTCTTTCCACTCAGTCGAGCGCCGAGTGTCAAAGCCGCCGGAAAATTCTTGATCACGGCGCGCATGGCCGCCGCGCCGCCTGGCCCAAGCGCTATTCGGGCAATCAAGGCCGCGGCACGCAAACGGGTCGAGAATTGCCGACGCCATTGCCTTTCGTAGCGATGTCCGGCCTCGTCGTGGCCCTCGTGACCTTTGCCCAGCGCGACCAGTTCCCGCGCAAGGAGCCAGCCGGATTGCAGCGCCATCGAAATCCCTTCCGCGATTACGGGATGTGACTCACCCGCGATGTTGCCGACGCGGAAGATGCCCTGATCATAGCCAGCTCGAATACCGGGATGGATCGGTCCCGCGGCGAGCCATGGGCCATTCAATTCGGCACCGGCCAGCACAGTTCCCACGCCCCGGCACGAGGCCACGACGTGGCGCCATACGGCATCCGCCGCCGCGATGTTTCCATAGCGCTGGCGCAGCCCGGACAGAACATCCCGGCGGATACAGCAGGAAATTGAAACCCGGCCATGGTCCGCCGTTACCATTCCACCATAGCCGCCCGGGAATACCAGCAGCGGCATTAGGTCGGGCGCCAGCGCGGCGCCGGTAAAATGGGCCTTGAACCCGAAAAGGTCGGAAGGTCGGCTTGTTCTTTCAATCTGGCTTGGGAGTTTTCCAGGTTCCCAGGATCCATGCGCGGCAATGATTACAGGTGCGCTCAAAACCTTTTCTTGCTGTCCCGCCTCCACGGTCACAAACTGCAAATCATCGCGCCGACGAATGGCGACGGCCTTGCAAGGCTGGAGAATCTCGACACCCGCACGTTCGGCGGCCTGCAACAGGACGTAGTCCAGACGATCGCGGCCGAGCGCGCGGCCGAGACCCGTCCTGGCGCGCGGCATTCGCGCCTCGGCCGAGACATCGCCCGAAAAGAACCCGACGCGACGTATTTCGGGGCCGGCTTCCGCGCGCCAGGTCTCGCCGACGCCCAACCGGTCGAGCAAGACAAGGCTGGTGCCCGACATGAATTCGCCGCAGACCTTTCGGCGAGGAAACGCGGCCTTCTCCACCATTGCCACCGACCAACCATGCTGGGCCAGCGCAATGGCGGTGGAACTGCCGGCGGGGCCAGCACCGATGACTATTGCGTCGTGCATCACTTGGCGCCGGGCATGGTGGCACCGACAAAACCTTGAGTGAACAGGCCTTTGCGGGCCTCCATCACCGGCGTTCCACCTGCCAGTTGCCACAATTGTGAAAGTTCCGTGCCGCGAAAACCGGCGCGGACACTTTGCGCCGCGTCATTCAGTGTAACCGCGCAGGCGCCGATCAGTCGCAGGAACCGCGTCGCGACAAGTGGCACCTTGGCCCTGAGCGGCTCCGTCGCGACGAGCATCGGGGCCATCGTCATGATGCGGGAAAACAGCTCCAGGAGGCGCGTGTCGTCGAAGTGATGGAGGATGAGGTTGGCGCAAACAAGATCGAAGGGCCTGTCCGCTGTCCAATCGAATATATCGGCGGTTACGGGTTGCGCCCGCCAACCAAGTTCAGCGAAAGCGTCGCACACATCCTTGCCGATCAGGTCGATCCTGTCGACCATGACGATCTCCACGTTGGGCCAACGCCGCGCCATCAGCCGCGCCACTGTCAGCATGAACTTTCCGTCACCGGCGCCCAGTTCGAGGATGCGCCGCGGCGGCGTCGGCACGTTCGTTCGCAACAGCGATGCCATGATCCTGGCCTGGAACATCAATGCATTGATGCGAACGAGATCACGACGGGATGCAATCGCACCAGGATCGTCGGCCGGGAGGCCGTCGAGGAGCTCTGGCTCCAGATACCTGATGTTTATGTCGGTCATGCGCTGGATCGGAAGTCCAAGGCTTCAGCCGGCAATCCGGCAAATAGAATTCGGTCGTACCTTATGGCCGCGCGCTGTTCGTGGCGGAACTCGCATGTGAACTCAATCCGCACGGCGAAGCCGAAGGTCGGCCCCTTTCATACAAGATCGGAGGCTGGTATCACAGTTTGCCAATGAGAAATATCGGCACGGCGCAATAAAATACCTTATGCCGACGTTTGCCTTAGGAAACGCTTCCCCAATTCCCAGACCTCTTGTGAGACCCGATTGGGCTCATTGTTGGAGCAATTTTGTCCGCTCAAGCGCATCTGAACCGCATTGCCACGTGTGTCCCCGAACACGACGTACATGAATTCTACCTTCGTTACGGAGCTTCGCTGCTTGAAAACGATGCCCAGCGCCTTACGCTCTTCGAGCGCATGGTCGCTCTCGCCGGCATCGAACATCGCTATTCCTGCTTTGCGCCCGCCGACGATCCGCGCGGCGGGGCAATCGACCGCGACGGCACCTCGGTCAGGGGCTCGTTCGCCAGCACCGCAATCCGTATGCAGATGTACGAAGCCGCCGCGCCGGAGCTTGCGCAGCGGGCGGTCGACAAGCTTCTGGCCGACGACGACCGCTCGCTGATCACGCATTTGATCGTGACGAGCTGCACCGGCTTTTCGGCGCCTGGCATCGACCTCGAGCTGGTGCAGCGATGCGGCCTGCCGACGTCGGTCGAGCGCACCATCGTCGGTTTCATGGGATGCTATGCCGCCATCAACGCCTTGAAGCTGTCACGCCACATCGTGCGCTCCGACCCGAAAGCCCGCGTGCTGATCGTCAACATCGAATTGTGCACGCTGCATTTCAAGGAAGCCACCGAGCTCGAGAAGCTGATCTCGTTCTGCCTGTGGGGTGACGGGTGCGCGGCCGCGCTGGTAACGGCCGAGCCGCACGGCATCCTGCTCGAAAGCTTCCACGCCATCGTGGCAGTGGAGCGCAAGGAGCTGATGAGCTGGCGCATCCGCGACGACGGCTTTGACATGGTGCTGTCCGGCCAGGTCCCCGGCGCGGTCCGTGAGACGCTGCGCAACGAGCATCCGGCCATCCTCGGCGGCAGGCCCGCCAGGGAGATCGATTTGTGGGCGGTGCATCCCGGCGGCCGCTCGGTGCTCGACGCGGTCGAGCGCGCCCTCAAACTGGAGCCGGCCGCGCTCGTGCTGTCGCGCGAAGTGCTGCGGAAATACGGCAACATGTCATCGGTAACCGTGATGTTCGTGATGGCCGAAATGCTGAAGGAGCCGTCGGGCTTGCTCGGCTGCGGCATGGCGTTCGGACCGGGATTGACCACCGAGACCATGATGTTCCGGACTGCCTGACGAGGTCTTCACGGTGACCTGGCCGGTTTGAACATCTGAACCTATGGATCATAAGTTTCCTTGATGATGCCATCGAACAATGTCCGACACCGCATCCGAGCTTTCGCAGCCCGTTGGCTGGTGCCCTATTTGCCGTATCCGCACTTCATGTGCGTGGCACCTCTTGACGCCGTGCTGCGGATCCTGCGGCGCGCGGAAGGCCAGATCCCTCCCGCTTACTGGCCGCGCCTGGTGCTCCTGCTCCTGCTTTCCGGGATCAGCACGGTCGCCTCCCTGCCGGAGCGCGTGATCGTTGGGGCATGGCTGCGGCTGCGGCCTCCCCGAATGGAGCGGGACAACGCCCCTGTGTTTGTCCTCGGCTACTTCCGGTCCGGGACGACGTTTTTGCAGAACCTGCTGGCAGCCGATCCGAACCTGAGATCGCCGAGCTGGCCGCAGGTCCTTGCCCCCCAGACGTTCGTCGTCGGTTGGTCGGTCCTGCGCTATCTTTTCGTACCCCTGCTGCCGTTGACGCGCCTCAACGCGGTCGTGCCGGTGGGCGCCAGGCTGCCAGCGGAGGACGACTTCGCGTTGAACAATATGGGTGGGATGTCCGTCCTGGCGGGACGCGCCGTGCTTCCTCGCCGGCAGGCCTTCTTCAATCGATTTCACGATCTCGACGCGCTTTCGGCGGATGAGTTTGGCCGCTGGCGCTCACATCAGTTCGCTTTCGTCCAGAGGCTTGCTCTCGTTGCGGGCGGGCGGCGACTTCTGCTCAAGTCGCCGAGCCATACGGCGCGCGTCCGCTACCTCCTGGAACTGTTTCCGGGCGCCAAGTTTGTCCACATCTCCCGTTCGCCGGAAGTCGTGTTCCGGTCCAACCTGCTTCTGGCGCGCGAATTGCAACGTGCATTCGCCCTGCAGCCGCCATTGCCCGATGACGAGCAGGAGGAGATCATCACCCGCGAATATCTCGCGACAGAGATGCACTATCTGGCGGATAGAGCCCGGATTCCCGCGGCCGACCTCGCGGAAGTGCGGCTGCAGGATCTCACCGCCGACCCCGTGGGCGAGATGAAACGCATCTACCGTGAATTGGGCCTGCCATTTCCCCGCGGCAGCGAGGAGCGGATGCTGCAGGTCGCCGCGACGTTCGTCAAACAGGTGCGTAACCGCCATCCCGACCTGACGGAAAGGCAGAGAGCGCACGTGGCTCGCCTCGAACCGCTGGCTGCCGCTTTTGGGCATGCGCCTGCGCAGGTTGCCGAGACGCTCGATGTTGACAGCCAACAGCGCATTGGATGACATAAGATCATGACAGCAGGCCGATGGTCGCACGCAAGCTGGGCAGCTTTGGCCCGGCTGTTGCTTGTCCCCGTGTTACTCGCGATCTGCGCCCCATCGCTTTCGGCCGCCGCCGACGAGCAGAGTGACGCGGTCAAGTTGGTTGAGACCGTGCGCCAGGCGGCGATCGTGCTTGGGCACGGTGGATCCGCCGAGGGGCAGCTCCGCTCCATCTCCGCGGCGTTCGATGGTAGGGGGATCGCGCAAGCCGTGCTCGGGACGTATTGGCGCCGGGCGAGTGCGGAAGACCGCGCCGCGGTGACCGATGCGCTTCTTTATGCGATTGCACACAGGCTGGCCGACAGGCTGGAGCGGACACAGGACAAGACCTTCACCGTGCTCGGCACAAAGGCCCTGGCTAACGGCGACATCCTGGTGCGCAGCGAATTCCGCCGGCCGCTCCACCGCCCAACGTCCGTGGACTGGCGTGTCCGCCACTGCCGCGGACAACTCTGCGTCGGCGATGTCTTTGTCGACGGCGGCTCCGTGACCGTGCAGCAGCGGGACCGCATCGCCCAGTTGCTCGCCGGCAATGGCGGCTCGATCCCCGCGCTCGTCGTCGATCTCAGGAAAGGCCGGGTATGACGTCTCGCTCGTGCTCATGTCCCCCCTCGTCGAATTGAGCAATGTGGGCCGCGACTTCGACGGCGGCCGCATTGTCGCCGTTGACGACGTGTCGCTGGTGATCGGGAATGACGAGACCGTCGCCATTGTCGGCCGCAGCGGGAGCGGCAAGTCCACGATCCTGAACCTGGTCTGTGGGCTTGACCGGCCGACGCGCGGCGAAGTTCGGTTCGAAGGTCGGGCTGTCAACGGCAGGGCTGCATGGGCCGCCGTCCGGGCCAGCAAGATCGGGATCGTGTTCCAGAATTTCTCCCTGCTCCACTCCTTGTCGGCGCGCGAGAACATCGAGGTGGCTTTGCTGGGAAACCTCGGCGGAGTGCGGCAGCGTCGCGCTCGCGCGCTCGAACTTCTGGCACATTTCGGTCTTGCCGAGCGCGCTACACTTCGGCCGGCCGAGCTTTCGGGCGGCGAACGCCAGCGGCTTGCCATTGCGCGGGCGCTTGCAAACCGTCCGAAGCTTCTCGTTGCGGACGAGCCGACAGGAAGCCTCGACGTGCAGACGAGCCAATCCGTGATGAGCATCATTGGCAACGTGCATCGCGAGTTCGGTACCGCGGTGATCGTGGTGACGCATGACGAGGACGTGGCCGCACTGTGCGCCCGGCGAGTCGAGATCTCCGACGGCCGCATCCGTTCGGACAGCGCAATGGCGGCGATGTCGACGCCCGCGCCGGCGTCGCGGATGCGCTGACCCATGACAGAGCTGACCCTTCCCCTGCGCGGTCTCATTGCGCGTCCGCTTCGCACCCTCCTCACGGTTCTCGGCATCGCCTTGGCGGTGGCGGGGTTTGTGGCACTGACCGGCCTGACCGCTGGCGTGCAGCACTCGTTTGCGTCGGGAATCGACGAGAACGGCGCGGACCTGGTGGTAAGCCAGCGCAGCGCGTTCAACCTGGTGAGCAGCACCGTACCCAAGTCCCTGGGCTCCGGGCTTTCCGCGGTGCCAAACGTCGAGGCCGTATCGGGGGTTCTGCTCAACATCACCACTGCCGACGACGCTGCAAACATTGTCATGGCCGGCTGGCCGAGCGGCAGCTTCCTGTGGAAAGACATACACCTCCTGGCGGGGCAAATCCCCGCACCGGGGGACCAGTGGTCCGTGATCCTCGGCGAGTCGATCGCCAGCGCGTTGGACAAACGGGTCGGTGATACTGTCGAGCTCCAGTTCCAGCCCTATCGGATTGTCGGCATCGCGTCGTTCTCGTCCATACTCAACCAGAACAGCGCGATCGTTCCGCTCGAAGGGCTGCAGCAACTCCTGTCGCGGGAGGACGTGTTCACCTTGTTCGAGGTGAGGTTGAAGCGCCCGCTCGACAAGAACGCCATCGCTGTTGCCCGAACCGGGCTCGCCGCAGCCGCGCCGGGGTTCGCGGTAGGCGACACCGAGCAGTTCGCCAGCAGCATCCGCGTCTTCGATCTGCTTCAGGCGATTGCGCGGACGATTTCACTGGTTGTCATGGCGATGGCCTGTGTCGCCATTGCCAATACACTTCTGATGGCCGTGAACGAACGGACGTTCGAGATTGGAGTCCTCGCAGCGCTGGGCTGGTCTCCGCGGCGGATTCTTCGGCTCATTCTCATCGAGGGCGTGATCATGAGCGCGGCCGGCGGGGTTATCGGGATCATTCTCGGCGCCCTTACCATGGAAATGGCGGCGAAGACGAAGTTCGCGGCTGGTCTGATCGTGCCTTACCTGTCGGGCTGGTCGATCGCGCAGGCGCTGATCTTCGTCTTCATCGCTGGGCCCCTCGGCGCGCTCTATCCGGCCTGGCGCGCCACGCGCCTTCTCCCCGCCGAGGCGCTCCGCAGGATCTGACGCCGGCGGGTCGAGTATCTGTTGACTCAGCGGATCATGCGGGGCTTGGAGGAGCCGGAGCGTGGTGACGGGCGATGTCTGCCCTCAAGAAACGGCAAAGCGGTTCTCAACGTCCGACATGCGGCGCATTGCGAACAGCCATTGGTAATGCGCAACGCCCTTTGGTGCTCGATCCAGGAGGCAACGCAGTCACGCCCCTCCTCTTGGTTAACCGAAGCCAGCCGTTACAGCAGGATCGGGGATGGCGGAGCGCCTATCCTGCTGGAGTACCCCTGGCGAGGCCGCACGATTTGGACCGACAAGGCTGCCTTGGGGCCGGACTGGGTTAAATGTCCGCTATCAGTTTTTGGGTGTCAGAAGCCGCCAGTGCGCTCTCGGCGTGTTCTTTCGGAAGCGACCGAGCAGATCGTGGCTAGTTGGCCCATTCCCACTGCTTTGCTCGCGCCATAAAGGCAGACATCATGAGGTGCGCTTGCGCCGTCGTAACAAGCTGAACAGGAATATGACAATGAAGAAGATCGCGAGGCACCACCACAGGCACGGAGGCAGCACGTGAATCCCCCCAAAGCTTATCCCGGCGATAACTATTTCGGTGAAATCGCGCTCGATAGCGCCGATCGCACATCTCCCACCGCCGTCTGCCCGCGTGTGGCCAAGTAAATCGATGCCGCCGACGACCGGATCGGTGATGCAAAGCTTCCAGCCGCCAGCGCCACGCACAGCACTATAAACGCCAGGGGCGTAGCTGCTGTCGAGGCCGGGGTCCTTCACCTGGGCTGCCGCGCCGCATGTACTGTCTGGACTTTGCAGGTTGGGGCCGATCGCTGCAGGCGTACTCCCCGCGGCGCAGTTACCGCCGCTGTTTGAAAAAATAGCGACGTTTCCGAGCTCCAAAGTTGCCCCGCTGGGGCCGGCCAGGCCGGCAGCCGCATTGTTTGCCACGACGGAGTTGACGAGGCGAAGGCGTGAACCCGAAACGGTGCTGCCCGAACTGGTATTGCGCGCAAGAATTGTGTTGCCGACCGCCGAGTCGGCGCCTGCCAACGCCAATGCACCGCCGTCGTCTGCAGCGCGATTGTCGACGACAATCGACCGCGTCATTCTTAGCTGGTCGCCAGGTCGGGGCTCGGTCGCATTTGCAAGACCCGGAAAGACGCCCTGCCAGGGTTCTGGGAGCGGCGCAGCGTTCCAAGCAGCGATGGCGCCGCCGACGTGGCCGGCGGTGTTCTTGCGGAGCACCACGCCGTCAGCCGCAACTTGTCCGGCAAATACCAAGGCGCCGCCTTCGTCGTCGGCCGTATTGCCGTCGAAAGTCGCGCGCGCAATCATCAGGCGCGGCAGATCGATCCATTCGTCGGCACTCCAGATGTTCTCGCGCGGCGGCCGGCCATAGCTCGCAATGGCACCGCCGACACGCGCCGCGTTGGCCTCGAACGTTGACTTAGTTACAGAGAGGCGGGCGCCGATCGCAAGGATCGCGCCCCCAAGGCCGGTCGAGCCGTTTCCGACGAAGTCGCTGTCAGTGATTTCGACATCGGACCGTACAATGGTCAGCGCGCCGCCAGTCGATCCGAACGCGCCGCGCGCCGCTTCAGGACGCATTCCGTTCTCTACGAAGCGGCTGGAGCGTATCCTTACGCGCGCGTCCGTGAACAAGAGGCTCGCACGGTTGCCGGCGAAGGTCGATCGGTCAATTGTGACCTGCCGCGACAACGCTACCCGATCCGGGGTTGGCCACGCACCGCCGGCGATCGGGTGATCCCCGTTGCCGGTGAATTCGCAGTCCGCGATCGCCACGGTTTCGGCGTCGACCACGGCGCTGCCAGTCGCTTCCGCCTGCACGTCGCCGTTGCGGTTAAAGTGGCTATTGCTGGCGCGCAGCGTGCGCACCAAGAAGGCGGACGGACTTTCCTCAACGGTCACATTGTCGAGCACGACGGTGGCATGGTCGCCGGCGACGATCGAACCTGCGACCGCCGCGTGGTTGGTGAGCGTTAGCCCAGTCAGATACAGCGACAACGCCGTCGTAAACATCGGGCCGTTACCGGGGCCGGACAGCGTTACAGTCTGTTCGGCGCGGATCGTGCGTGACGACGGTATGTTGCGCGTTGCGGTGATCGCGATGTGATCCTCGCCGGACGGGCACCGGATCACGATCGAGCCGGGTTGGCCGAGCGCGGTGGCGAGGTTGAGCCCGCCCGCCGCGTCATCGCGGCCGCACACGGTGACGACCTGTTCCTGCGCAACCGCGCTGCCGGCGAAGAGCATGAACCCCATTGCAAGCGCTGCCAGGCGTCTAGAACAGATCATCAAGCGCCCCCCCTTCCTCGGCCTTGCGAACCGGTTTCTCCTCGTCGTCGAGGTCGATGTAGATGCGCCGGCCGACCGACCGGCAGTTCGCAGCCTCCGCCGCCGGCACGGCACTGATCGTGAAGCGCGAGTCGCCTTCATGGTTGACCACGCCGCACGCGCGCCGGTCCGCGCCGAAATCCTCGTCCTCCGGCTCGAACTCGAGCGTGCGATCGTCAGTGGTCGTATAGGTGACATCGTCGTCAGCGGATGCCTTTTCCCAATCGGCAACGCGCCCGGCATTCTTGGCTCTAACCGCATCAATGAAAGCGTCGAGCGAGCGCCCGAAGCGATCCTGCTGCGCCACCTCCAGGAAGCCCCAGCTCGAGCCGTCGACATCGATGCCGTCGTGGTCATAAAGCGCCACGAAAATGTCGGCGCGATCGTCGGGATTATCGAGGGCGAAGCAGCGGATGGAGTCGATAGCGTAAAAATGTGTGTCGATCGATTTCCAGCAAGACGGACTGAAATCGTCTGGCAGGCGAGGGCGCAGGCCGCATACAAAGGCACCGGCGATGCAGTTGTTGTTAGAGAAGGATTTGAGCGGCTTGCCATCGTCGAAGCCGAAGTCGACGTCCTTGCCGTCGAAACGCAAAAAATCCCGGACGCGGTTGCGGGGCCGTGGCTGCCCGTTCTCGATGACGATGGGCGCGCGCGTCATCAATGTGGTCGGAACGCCGACACCATAGTCGGTTGCCGGCGCACCGATATAGATCTTGATGCCGAGAGGTAGATTGGCTCCAGCCGGCCGCCCCTCGTCATCGCCGCCCGCAGTCAGAAGCCAGCCGTTGCCGCTCACATAGGCTTCGCGCCCGAAATGCCGATACTGCTGCGCGCGCGGTGTGGACTTGTCGATCGCGATGTCGAGGATCATCGGATCGGGCCGATAGCGCGAAGTTGAGTAGAATGACAGTTGGCCGAAGGTTGCGGGCTGAGCCTTGCCGCCAGGTGCAAAAATGTCGTTTCCTGTCCACATCTGAAGCGCCGCGATCATCGTGTCGGCGCCGGCGACGAGCTCAGTCAGCGGGCGGCCATCGTAGAATTGCTGATTGACCTCGCTGCGGCGTCGAAACGGGATCAGCCGTCGGCCTTCGAGCGAGCCGACCGCGGCCTTGGCCGCCGAGAGGTCGAACAGCGCCGCCGCGGCCGTCACGACGGCCTTGTCTTTGTCGTCGCACGGAGCGTCGGCGCCGCGCTGGAGCCCAGCGAGGTCGTAGTTCCAACGCACGTCGCAGGCGTAGTCGATGAGGTTCAGCAGGGAAAAGTGGCTGAGCCGCGCATAGGGTTTCGCGTTGTATTCGAGGAAATCTTCCTCCGCGATCCGTTGCATGCGTTCCAGCAGCCACTCGCGCACGTCGTCGTTGAGGTCGGCGACGGTGTCGAAAGCCTCGCGGTTTCCGGCGCGGGCAAGCTCGGCCATCATCAACTTGTTCTTGAGATAGCGCGAGGTGTTTTGCATGAGGAGGTGGTTCTCGGTCTCGTCCAGGCTCACCAGGAGCACCGAGCCCAGGATCACCACAATCGCGACCACAGCCGCTACCGCGGCGGCCGCGGCGGTCGCGCCTCCCGCCAGTGCAATGGTCGCCAATGCCGCGCCGATCGCCCAAGCAACCGCGGCGGCCGCTACGACTATGAGCAGCGATGCAAGAAAACGCCAAAAACTGTCCCAGAACGATGGGTCGAGTTCCTCGGAGCCATCCTCGTTGTAGCGCCCGACACCGGGATCGCTGCCGGTCCCGTCGACCGTATCGACGGCACTGCCATATTGGTTCTGCTCGTTGCCGCAGTCGAAGACGAGATTGAAGGTTTCACGCGCCGTCGCATCCCCCGGCGAGGATCGCAAAGACAAGAAACGGGTGTTGAGACGTTCGAGCGCCTTATCGACGTCGAAGCCCACACCATGGCCGCGTTCGGCGACGCGGTAGAGGACATGGGCTATTCGAGTGTACTCAAGCACACCCATGTCCCAGTCGCCCTTCACGTCTGCGCCGGAAAACTCGGAAAGACAGGGCAGACCATCCGTACCAGCCACTTCGGGCGTTACGGTGCCGCCTTCTTCCGTCCATGGTCCGTGACGATCATCCAGGAGCACAGCGCGTATCTGTCGGGCGAGGCAGGCGCGAGTTAAGCTCACTTGAACGCGGCTATCGCCCGGCGGAAAGAACACATATGCGACGCTCGAGCATGGCCCCTGATCATCCTCGGCGCGAAACCCGAACCAGTCTTCATAGACGCGGTTGACGACGTCCTGCGCCGGGGCGTTTCGGGGCAGCGCCCGCGCCTCCGGGCAGCGCCCGCGGCTGTCGGGCTGGCCAAGATAGGACGCCGGATCATCGGGCGAGCGGCAGCGCGCGAGCGGGCGCCAGGCATCGATGACCGCTGCGGGTTCGGCAAGCGCGCCGTGGCAGACCGGCCGGCCTACGGCAGTCGAGGTCGGGTCGATCGACGCGTCTGCCAGCACCGCCGCCTTACCCAAGACAAGGGTCAGCGGCCACGCGGCGAGGTCCGGTTCCTTTGCCCCCGTCGCCGGATCGTCCGGAAACCCCTTCTTGCCGAACCGACTAGCGAGCACGAACCCCTGAACGAACTCATACTCGTTGCCACAGGCCATGACGAGGTGGAGGCGCTGCGCACGTTCCGCGAAACCGTCATGCGCCGCCTGGCCGTTGGTCGCAGCCGGGCCGAGGTCAACCGCGGTTTGCGCCGCGGCAGGCAGCGCCGCTGCCAGGAACAGCAAAATCGCGGCAAGGGACCGCGTCATTGCCCGGCCGCCAGCATCGGGTTTGCCTGCTCACTCGCGACGAAGCTACGGATGTCGGGCGTGACGCAGACAAGATCCTGCGGCGTCGCCTCACGCCAGACGTAGCCATTGGCGCAGGTCTTTGGGCCAAATGGACCGGGTACCCAAAGAAGCGGTGCCCGAGCGTTTTCCGCAGCGACGCGTCTTCGGCTGGTGTCATCCACACACACAGTGTCGGAAGGCAGCGCTCTTCGCGGCGCAAGTGACGCCGGGCAAACTGAAACGATCGGTCCGGCGGTTGCTTCAGTCGCCATCATCATGATGGTGACCGCAATTTCGATGTACAGCCGCAAAATTGCCAAGGCCTTCGCCAGGCTGGCCTGGCTGTATGTACGTTTCATACGCACCCCCAACCAGTCGAGATCATACCAGCAACCCGAGGTGCTCGGGCACGTACCGAGCGCGCTGGCTTGCCCAGTCCAAATCTCAATATTTCCGAACTAGAGTACTGTCTTATCTTCCTAACTGGAACGTTCGATTCTGAATGTGAACCGTTTCATGTTTCTCGGAGGTTCGCCCCACGTGGTCGATGCCGTCGTGGCGGGGAGCGAGGGCTGGGGGTTGCGGTTGAGCAGCCATAGAAGCCCGAGCAGGAGATAAGCAGAGCGTCGCCCATACCATCAGCCAGATGCCCTGGTGTCGCGACGAAAGCGAACCACATGTCGTTCCTTCGCGATGTGGCGACCCTTTTTTAGGACATCTCGCTCCGCCTTCAGTTTCGCTATCAGCCGTTCAATCTCTTGCTGCTTCGGCTCATCTGGCGCACGCGCGCAGTCTGACTGTAGTCACTGAAGGAGTCACTCGGCAGCGCTATGATTCAGAGCGATGGCCGCCTTTGGCGGTCGCTGGAATCATTATAGACGTCCAACTTGCGGCGCAGTCCCGACTTCCTGTCGGCAAACCGTCGGGCCGGCCGAGCAACGGCGCGCTTGGGATCGCCCGCACGCGGTTCTACCGGCTAGTCCGAAAACCTCACGCTCACGCCGCGCTGCCGAAAATAAGCCTGCATCAACTTGCGGCCCGAGCGGTTGCTCTGCGCCAACTTGGCCGGATCGAACACCGCCTGTTTTATCCCCTCTCGCGCCAGCGCTGCCTTGAGCGTCGCTATATGTGCGTCGATGTCGGCATTGTCCGCCCGCAGCGAGGCATAGATATTTTCAGTCGCCTCGGCCACGGTCAGTTCGTTCATAGGTGTCGTCCTTTGGTTGGTTGGGCGGCGGCTTAGCACAGATTCGGCGCTCCGCCGATACCGATGAGACGTCGGTGCACAGCGCCCGGGTTTTGGTAAGCGACAAGAGTGTCGCTTCGAACTTGCACGGGTAGATGTCAGCCAATTCGCGATGCCGCACCGACTGCAGACAAGGCGTCCGTGCTTCGGATACAGTTGCGCCGGGAGCGACACTCATCGAGGGAGGATATCGAGGTGAACGAAGCCGGTCCAAGGCCGCTCTCTGAGATTGCCAGCTATCATGCCCACATCTACTACGACGGGCAAACCGAGCGGCAACATGCCGAATGGCTGCGCCTTCGCATCGGGGAACGCTTCCGCGTACGGCTGGGCGCCTGGCACGACCAGAAGGTCGGTCCGCATGACCAGGCCATGTACCAGGTCTCGTTCGCCAACGAGATTTTCGGCTCGCTCGTTCCGTGGCTGATGCTGAACCATGGGGAGCTCAGCATCCTCATCCATCCGAACACGACCAACCCCCGGCGCGACCATCTGGTCGACCCGATCTGGATCGGCCGGCCGCTGGCCGTGCACGGCGATATCCTTCCGGAGGATCATGAGGCGGAAGAGGCGCTGGAGCCCAATACCGTGCCTTCGCTCACGGCATAACGGTTCCCGGCGCGACCGCGACCTCCAATGGGCGCCGTTTTCGCCCCTGATGCATCAACGCGCGCGCCATCCTACTTGAACGCCCCCGAGAAATTCGCGCTGGAATTGAACCCGCAAGGCGCCGGCGATTTCCGAGATCAAGGCTGGGGCTCGCGCCGGCGACAGCAGCTCTTCCTCAAGTCGGCGGACGAACCGCACCGGCTCTGTCTCGGGGATAGGTATTCATCCGTTGAATCGAGCTTTGACGTCAACTTGCTGTTCGCCAACAGTCTTTTCCGGTTCGCTCTCTGCTAGGCGAGCAGGCCGTGAATTGTGGCTGTAACAGCCGCCGGCGCATAGGGCTTGGGCAGGAACACGCCGCCGCTCGGCATAGCGTCCCGGGCCGGCCGTTGCTTGCCCGAGGTGATGATGATCTTGACTGGCGGCCAGCGGTCGCGCACGGCGGCCGACAGGCGCAGGCCGTCCATCGAACCCGGCATGTCGATATCGGTGAACAGGATGGCGATGTCCTGCCGGCTCTCCAGTATGCGGATCGCCTGGTCGGCGTTGCTCGCCTCCAGCACGTCGAAGCCCGCCTCGCGCAGATCATCGGCGATGGCGAACAGCAGGAAGGCTTCGTCTTCGACGACAAGGACGGTGACGAGGCTTTGAGTGGTCATGGCATGCCCTATGTAGTCAGTAAGGTGCTGTCGGCAACTGGGGTGCCGGCGCATCCAGCACGCATTCGACGCCGTCGGGGTGGTAGTCGATCCGGACCGCTCCGCCGAAGTCGGTGCCGAAGACGCGCTCGATCAGGAAGCGGCCGAAGCCGCGCCGGCTGGGCGGCGTCACCGGCGGGCCGCCGCTTTCGCGCCAGCGCCAGGTCAGCCTGATGTCGCCGGGCCTGTCATGCGACGGCTGCAGCGACCATTCGATCGCCACCTTGCCGTCCGGTGTCGACAGCGCGCCGTATTTCAGCGCGTTGGTGGCCAGTTCGTTGACGGCGAGCGCGAGCGTCAGCGCCATCTTCGGGTTGATCGGCAGCGCCGGGCCCGAAATCGAGATCTGTTCGAGCGGGAAGGCGGCGATGGTGTTGTCCACCACCTCGCGGATGGAGGCGCTGGTCCAGCGGGTCTTGTTCAGGATGTCATGGGCATTGGCGAGCGCGCGCAGGCGCTCGTTGAAGGTGGCGCTCGCCGTGGCGATATCGGTGTTCCGCAAGGTCTGCGAGGCGATGGCGGCGACCATCGCCAGGATGTTCTTGATGCGGTGTTCGAGCTCGTGGGTCAGCAGCTCCTGTCGCGCCTGCGCCTCGCGCCGGTCGGTGATATCCTGCATGACGCCGAACATCTTGACCGGCTTGCCGGTCTCGTCATGGACGAAATCGATGTGGCGCGACAGCCAGCGCAACTCGCCAGTGTCGGGCCGCCGGATGCGGTATTCCACGGCCGGCACGGCGGTGCCTTGCTCGCGTGTCTCGCGGTTGGAGCGGACGTCCTTGTCCTCCGGAATGACGATGTTTTCCAGCACGGAGATGGGTACGCTTTCGCGCGGCGACAGCCCCCAGAGACCCCAGAAGCCCTCGGAGCCGACCACGGTTCCGGTGGCGATGTCGAGTTCGAGTGCCGCTATGCCGGCTGCATTTTGCGACAGCTGCAGGCGGCGCTCGCTTTGCAGCAGGGCCTGTGCCACCTGCTTCTGATCGTCGATATCGGTGTTGGTGCCGATCCAGCGCAGGATGGCGCCGCCGGCATCGCGGATCGGGACGGCGCGCGCAATGAACCAGCGATAGATGCCGTCATGCCGACGCAGCCGGAACTCGGTTTCGTAGAATGTGCCGGCGGCCAGCACCTGTTGCCACTTTTCCGCGGCCGCGACGATGTCGTCGGGATGCACGATATCGGCCCAGCCATGACCGTCGAGCTCGCCCGCCTTCGCACCCGAATAATCGTAGACGCGCGGGTTGAACCAGTCGAGCAGCCCCTCCGGCGTTGCCGTCCAGACGTGGTTCGGCATCGCCTCGGCGAAAGTGCGGAACTGGGTCTCGCTCTGGCGCAGCGCCTGTTCGGCGATCAGCCGGTCGGTGACGTCGACACCTTGCACGAAGATGCCGAACACCTCGCCCGCGGGGTTGCGCACCGGCTGATAGACGAGGTCGATGAAGCGCTCTTCGCTCGCGGCACCAGGTGTGCGCTGCAGCTCGGCCTTCAGCGCGTAGCCGATGAAGGCCTCGCCAGAGGCGAAGACCTGGTCGAGCAGTTCGAAAAACCCCTGGCCCTCGACCTCGGGCAGGGCCTCGCGAACCGGCTTGCCGATCACGTCGCGGTGCCCGACCAGCTGCATGTAGGCCGCGTTGGTCAGCTCGAACACATGTCGGGGGCCTGACATCATGGCCATGAAGCCCGGTGCCTGTTCGAACATCTGGCGCTGCCGGTCGCGCTCGCTCGCCCGCCAGCGCTCGGCGGCAACTTTCCCGGTCACCTCGATGACGATGGCAATGACGCCGGCTGGTTCGCCGCTTTCGTCGAGGACCGGTGAATAATCGAGATCGAGCCACACCTGTTCCGGGTTTCCGGTTCGGTTGAGCGTCAGCTCCTGCTCACGATAGGCGAGCGTGCCGCCGGCCAGGCACACCTTCATGATGTTGTCGTTGAAGTCGGCCACTTCGGGCCAGCCTTCACGCACCTTGGAGCCGAGCAGTCGCGGGTGACGGCCACCGGCAAATTCCGAATAGGCGTCATTGTAGATCATGACGCCATCCTCGCCCCACAGCATGACGATCGGCACGTTCGAGCGCAGGATGAGCGACACAGCCGTCTTCAGGCTCTGCGGCCAGACCTCGATCGGTCCGATCGAGGTCGATGCCCAGTCGAACGCGGCGATCAGGCAGCCGAGCTGGCCACCGCCGGCGAGGAAGGCATGGCCGCGATCTTCTATAGCTGTTTTGCTGGTTGGTGGCATGGCGTCTCGCGGATCGGTCGGCGTTTGTTCGAATTTCGATTGGTCGTCGCTAACGTGTCAGGTACCGGAAGCCGCTCACCATTGTCCCACCTCAGCCGTCACAGCCCATGAAGCCTGGCGCCACGAGCGCGCGCTGCCGGACTTTCTCGCATTCGATGAAATCGTGATCATGCGCATCCCCCCGACGGCCAAAACCCGGGACAGGCCCGATCGGTTCCCGATGGATGGGTATTTTCCTTCGAATGCCACAGGCCTGGCGACGCGATGGTCTGCTATTCGATCTATTTTCTTTGCCAGCCGTTAATCCGGTTTCTTTGCAAGCCGTTAATCCGGGCATGTTCTTATTAAGCGACTACTAATGAGTCGTCATGCGGGGGGTCGCAATGACCAAGAATCTCGGCAATGCACGTTATGTGGCGCCAAGGGACACAAAAGGTTCCTTCTTCAGCAAGGCCGCGCCGGCGCTGTTTCCACTGGTCGTGGTGGCGCTGGGCTATGTGATCGGCCGGCAGTTCTTCGGCCTGTAGCCCACATGCGCGGTCGCTCGTTCTAGTCGCGCGCCTACGCTTCGAGCCCGCCACCCACCTCCGCCCTGGCTTCCGCGGGGCGGATACGCTCGCTGGCCAGAAGCACGACAGGGCAGGCGACGGCGGCAAGCACCGCCGTGGCGGTGTCGCCGAAGAACAGCTCTTCGCCCGGCCTTTGCGTGACGCCCATCACCACCATCGCCGCCCCCTTGGCGACCTCCCTGGCGATCGCCCTGTCGGGCGTGGCACGGGTGCGCAGCGCGGTGTCGACCTGCACGCCGTAGCGAGCGGCCAGATCGGCGATATCCTTCAGCATGGCTTCCTCGCGCCGGTGCGAGACGGAGGTGGCCCCTTGTCGTGCCGCCTGCGACACATAGAGAACCTTGACCCGCGCCCGGTGCGGCCGCGCCAGCGCCAGGGCGAAATCGGCGGCGCGGCGCGAGACTTCCGTGCCGTTGACAGGGACCAGTATGGTGGTGCCGGCTCTCAGAACCGGCATCTTGGCCGCGGATCTGGCGCCGTTCAGCACCAGGCATAGCGGACCGTCGAAGCCGCCGGTGATGTCGTTGAGCGCGCCGGTGAAAGATCCCTTGGCCGTCACCGTGGTCTCCAGCCCGACCAGCAGCAGGCCGTATCCCTTGCGGGCTTCCTGGGCGATCGTGTCGGCGGTGGCTTCGGACTCCGTGCGGGTGGTCAGATGCACCTTCTCGACCGATGTGTCCTCGGCCTTGCTGACGGCCCTGGCGCTTCTCGCGGCACCCTTCCTGACCTCGTTGCGCGCCAGTTCAGGGCCCTTGTCGCCGGCCGGGCCGGCGATCCTGCCGTCCTTGAGGTGGAGAAGCGTGGTCGGCATGCCGCTGCCGCCGCCGATCAGCCCCGCCAGATAGGCGGTGAACTTGCCGACGGGGCTGTCATCGACCAGCAGCAGGAGCCGCTCCAGCTTCGAGACGAAGCCGCGCTCGTCGAGCAGCTCGCGTTCGACGCGCTGCTTCTCCGCATGTCCGACCGGCAGCCGGCCGAGCGCCCAGCGCAGCATTGGCGGCATGGCGAGCGTGGTGATGACGGCCATGGTGACGATCATGGTGAACAGGTTGTGCGAGAGGATGTTCATCGACAGGCCGATGCTGGCGACGATGACCTCGGTCGAGCCGCGCGCGTTCATCGCGCTGCCGACGGCGATGGCCTCCTTCAGCGACATGCCGGCCAGCCTGCCGCCGATGAAGGCGCCGCCGAACTTGCCGATGCTGGCGATGGCCACCAGCGCCAGCGTCAAGAGCGCCAGCGTCGGATCGGTGAGCACGGTGAGGTCGGCCGAAAGGCCGGCCATGCCGAAGAAGATCGGCATGAACAGAGCGGTGATGACGCCGCGCAGCTGACCCTCGATGTGGTCGGACAGGATCGGCGATTCACCGACCAGGATGCCGGCGACGAAAGCGCCGAGCACGGTGTGGACGCCGATCAGATTGGTGATCAGGGCCATCACGCCCATGATGATGAGGATGACGGTGATGACGGCGTATTCGCTGCGGAAGGAATCGTTGCTCCAGCGGATCAGCGTGAACACCAGGCGGCGTCCGAGGGTGAAGGAGAACACCATGAACAGCGCCACCTCGGCCACGGTGGTGATCAGCGGCAGCACCTGCAGGCTGCCATTGGTGGCGATGCCGAAGGTGATGGCGATGATCAGCCAGCCGATCGTGTCCTCGATGATCGCGGAGGAGATGATGACCTGGCCGAGATTGCGGCGCATGAAGTTCATTTCGCGCACGACCATGGCGACGATCTTGACCGAGGAGATCGACAGCGCCGTGCCGAGGAAAAGCCCGGCGACGATGCGCTGCGTCGGCTCGGGCAACAGCGAGGCGGGCAGGAATTGCGCCAGCGCGAAGCCGCAGGCAAAGGGCACGATGATGCCGGTGATCGAGATCGAGAAACAGGCAGCCCCCACCCGGCGCACGAGGCGCAGGTCCGTTTCCATGCCGGTCAGTAGCAGGAGCAGGAGAATGCCGAGCTGCGAGACGGCGTCGATCATGCTTTTCTGCGCCGGGTCGGTCGAGAAGATCAGGTGCTGCGCGTCAGGCCAAAGCCAGCCGAACAGCGACGGCCCGAGCAGTATGCCGCCGATGAGCTGGCCCATGATCGCGGGCTGGCCATGGCGCTGGAAGATCTCGCCCAGGCCGCGGCCGACCAGAAGCAGAAGCACGATCTCGGCGACGAACAAGCCCTCCGCCGAACCGCCCATGCCGGAGGCGTGACCGACCGGCTGCGCGGCAAAGGCATGGCCTGCCGGCGCCAGGGCGAGAACGGCCAGCAGGACAGTGGCCGCAACAATGCGTGGCGTCGTTGCCGACTGACAGTTCATGGGTTCCCTCAAACACCGCGGTGGACTGACGGTGACAACGCGCCGGCCACCGTTTGCGTTGCAACCCTCGTCAGGCGCCAGCCTCAGACATGGACGTCGCCGAAGGACAGCTCGCCGTCATCGCGCGCCGCGAAAAAGACGATGGCAAGCAGGCTAGCATAGAATGCCACCACAATGACCACGATCACAACACCGGGAATGGGACCAAGGGCGGCGCTCTCGACGGCCTCGCGAAGCGAGCCGGCGAACCCGGTTCGGACGCCCGCGGCTTGAAGGCTGGGTGTCGAGATCTTCAGGCCCCAGGCCAGCAGCAGGATCAGGAAGAGGTAGATGTAGTTGCGGCGCAGGCGACGCGCCAACGCGGCACGTTGCGACAGCAGAAACTTCGGCGCGCGCAGGCCTTCGCCGACGATGAGCAGCCAATCCGAGGCGAAGTCGGGTTGCGGGGAGAAGATCTGCGCGAAATAATGACGCTCGAACTGGCGCACGCGGGCCCGGTAGAAGTCGAAGAACCGATAGCGGCGCGCCTCGATCCACAGCAGCAACAGGATCAGCAGCATGGCGAACAGCAGCACGCCATGATGCGCACTGGCCGTGGACAGCGACACCGAAAGCATCGCCGCCACCACGGTGATCGCCCAGTTCGTCGTCCTGTCGAGCCGATCGCGCCATCCGGCCATGCGCGCGATCTCGGCGCGGTGGAAATGCGACAGCGTGTTGACGCGCTCCGTCGATGAAAGTACGGGGCCCGCGGGCTTTGCCGACGCATCGTTCATGGCATCCTCCGGCCAAGACTAAAACAGTTTGCCGGCAACATTGTTCCCTGCCGCAGGTCGCGGCGTCTGTTCACTCCGGCCCGCCGATCCAGTCGACCAGAAGTGCGATGAGGCCAAAGGCGGCACCGATGGCACAGACAGCGGGCCAGCCGCCCGCTATCCATGCGATGCCCGCCAGCATCGAGCCGATGGCGCCGCCGATGAAGAAGATGCCGACAAACAGGCCATTGAGGCGGCCGCGCGCCTTCGGCTGCAGCAGGTTGATGGCGCGGCGGCCGAGCGTCTGGTCGCCGGTGACGCCGATGTCGAGCAGCACGGCGCTTACGCCCATCAGCGCCAGCGGCCACCACGAGGCCGAGAGATTGGTAGAGCCGGCCCAGCCGGCGAGGGCCATCGCGCCGATCAGAACGAGATGGCAGGCGATGGTAGCCGAGCGCGTCCAGCCGCGGTCGCCGGCGCGGCCGAACAGCGGCGTCACCACCGCGCCGCCGGCGCCGACCAGCGCGAACAGCGCAATGCCGCGCTGGCCGAGGTCGAAGGGCGGCTGCGCCAGGCGCAGCGCCACCGCCGTCCAGAACAGGCTGAAGGCCGCCATCACCAGCGCCGCCGTCAGCGCGCGGCGCCTCAGCACCGGCTCGTCGCGCAGCAGGTCGAACAGCGAGGCGATCAGCGCGCCATAGGACGATCTCGCCGCCGGCCGCCGTCGCGGCAAGGCCAAGGCAAGCACGCAGGCGAGCAGGACGAGGGCGGCGGCGCTGAGGCCGTAAAAGGCGCGCCAGCCCCAGGCATCGGCGATGAGGCTGGCCAGCGGGCGCGCCAGCAGGATGCCGACCATCAGCCCGCTCATGACATCGCCGATGACGCGGCCATCCTGTCCGGGCGGCGCCATCGAGGCGGCGATCGGCACCAGGATCTGGATCGCCGAGCAGGCCGCTCCAAGGATGAACAGGACAATCAGCAGCGCGGCGGCGGTGGGCGCCAGTGCGGCGCTGCCGGCCGCAAGGGCCGCCGCGATCAGCATGCGCAGGATCAGGACGCGGTTCTCGGCAAGATCGGCAAGCGGCACCAGGAAGAACAGGCCGGCGGCATAGCCAAGCAAGGTCGCCATGGCGACGAGGCCGACGCTCGCCGCATTCGCCCCCAGCGATGGCCCGATCAGGCCAACCAGCGTCTGCGGCGCGAACAGGTTGGTGACGATGATGCCGACGGCGGTGGCAAACAGCAGCGTCTGCGGGCCGGTGATGGTCACGGCCGGCGCGGCCAGTTGGCCGTCATTGGTGTCGAGCATGTGGTCCTCAATGAAACTGCATATCGTGCGAGGACTTTATGCCGAGGTGTTATCATGCTACAATTCAATCAATTCGATAATGATTATGCGAGATACGCATGAATATTCATGACCTCGAAGCCTTCATCGCCGTTGTGGAAACCGGCTCCATCGTCGGCGCCTCGGCCAGGCTCAACCTCACCCAGCCGGGCGTGACGCGCCGCATCCAGAACCTCGAGGATGGGCTGGCGACGGCGCTGCTCGACCGCCAGTCGAAGCCGCTGAAGCCGACCGCCACGGGGCGCGAGGCCTATGAGCATGGCCGCCGCGTGCTGCGCTCGCTCGAGGATTTGAAGGCCGGCGTGTCGCCACAAGGCGAGGTCAAGGGCGAGTTCCGGCTGGGTATCATGCCCTATCTCTCGGATGCCGCGCTGGCGCTGCCGCTCGACACTTTGCGCGCCGCGTTTCCGCAATTGACGCTGCGCATCTCTTCCGGCTGGTCGCCAAGGCTGGTCGAGCAGGTGGCGCGCAGCGAACTCGACGCCGTGGCGGTGTGCCTCGCCGAGGGCGTCACTCCGCCGGACGAACTGGTGCGCGACGATCTCGGTCTGCAGTCGGTGCTGCTGGTCGGGTCCCCCGGCCTTGGCGTGCCCAAGCCGGCCGACCTTGCCTCGCTGTCGCGCTTCCCCTGGGTGATGAACGAGAATGGCTGCGGCTTTCGCGCCTTCATCCGTCAGAGTTTCGAGGCCGCGCGGCTGCCGTTCCAGGTCGGGGTGGAGGCGCTCAGCGTCGATCTCAGAATGTCGCTGGTGGCGCGCGGCCACGGCATCGGCATCGTCACGCCGGGCGCCTTCGCCGACAGCCGGTGGCGCGATGCCGTCGAAGTCATCGACTGCCCGGACTTCAAGCCGCAGGTGCGCGCCTGGCTGCTGCACCGCCCGCCCGCCGGCCGGCTCAGCCGCCCGATCGCGTTGTTCCGCGACGCGCTGATCGAAGGGCTTCAGGTGCCGATGCCGCTGGTGTCTTGAGTTGGCGACCAGCCGGCCGTCGCGAGCATTTGTTGAATCCGGCCAAGCTGTTGGGCTTGGTTGCTCAGATTCTGATTCCATGTCTGGACGACCCTGACACTTGAGATCTGAACTGCTTTCAGCAAGATGACGGTAAGGCTGAGGACGCGAGAATGAACAAAGCCATGTCCGGCAAGCCGGCCCGAAAACCCACCACTCGCAAGACGCCGATGGCGCTGACCGAGGACTTGGTCGCGCGCACGCTGCGCGCGGTCGAGGATGCCGGGCCGGTGCCGGGCATGGTCACCATGACCGACGCGGATTATGCGCGTTTCCGCGACGAGGTGCTGGCAACGGCTCCGGCCGGGCCGCTGAAACTGTTCGCCTATGGCTCGCTGCTGTGGAAGCCGGCCGGCGAGGTTAGGGGCGGCGAGCGGGCGGTGGCGACCGGCTGGCATCGGTCGTTCTGCTTCACCGTGCAGCGCTTCAGGGGCACCATCGAACAGCCGGGCCTGATGATGGCGCTCGACCGTGGCGGCCAATGCCACGGCATGGTGTTCGAGATCGCCGAGCCGGTGGCGGCCAATCTCGAAGCGCTGCTGCGCCGCGAGATGACCGTCCTGCCCGCCGTCAACGTACCGCGCTGGCTGCAAGTCAAGACAGGCGACAGTGCTTCGCGGGCGCTCGGCTTCGTCGTCGATCCCGGCAATCCACGCTATGCCGGCAAGCTCGACAAGCGGGCGATCGCGGCGACGCTGGCCAGGGCGGCCGGCCATTGGGGTTCGGGCGCGGAATATCTGTTCGAGACGATCCGCCACCTCGACGCCTGCGGCATCCGCGACCGCAATCTGTGGCACTTGCAGCAACTGGTGGCCGAGGAGATCGAACGGGCGCGCCCCTGACGCCTCACCCGTCCCGCAGCCACACCAGCATTTCGCCGGGCTCGCGATTGTCCCAGGCGAAGTAGGGAATGGCGGTCAGGCGCGTCTCAGCGGTGGCCGGTGGCTCGGATCTGTAGAGCCCGCCCTGCCAGCCATCGCCGGCGTCAGCTTGCGCGGTGGCTGAAAGCGTCACCACGCCGCCGAGAAGCTCCGGCCGGTCCCGCGCTTCGACGCTTGCCGTCCTCGGCAGCGTCAGGCGATGCAGCTGGCTGTCATTGTCGGTCGCCTCGACGCAGTAGATCAGCGGACCGCGCGACAGCGCCACGCGGCCGGCATCCTGGCGCACTCGCGGGTTGGCGTAGAGCCGTTCGATCGGCATTTCGAGATCGAGCCGGACGCGGTCGCCCTTTTTCCATGTGCGCCGGATCGCGGCGTAGCCGTCGCCGGTGACCTCCGCCAGCTTGACCGCCTCGCCATTGACCTCGAGCGCGGCGTTGCTGCTCCACGCCGGGATGCGCAAGTGAAGCGTGAACTCGACCGGCGCCTGCGGCTCGAGCGTGATCTCGACGGCGCCGTCCCAGGGATAGCGGCTTGCCTGCGTCAGGCTCACCGGCGTGCCCGATATGTCGAAGCGGGCGGTCGAGTCGCCATAGAGATGAACTGCCAGCGCATCGTCCGCCAGGCTGTAGAAATAGCTGCCGATCGAGGCGACCATGCGCCCGACATTGGGCGGGCAGCAGGGGCAGCGGTGCCATTTCCATCTGTTATGCCGGCCCCGGCTTTCCAGCGGGTTTTCATAGAAGAACAGCGAGCCATCCAGCGACAGGCCCGAGATCGAACCGTTGTAGAGCGCACGTTCCATCATGTCGGCGTAGCGCGCATTCGGCCCCATGCCGAGCATGCGGCTTGCCCAGAACACCAGCCCGACCGCCGCACATGTCTCGGCATAGGCGGTCTCGTTGGGCAGGTCGTAGTCGCTGGTGAAGCCCTCATTGTGCGCCGACGGCCCGAGCCCGCCGGTGATGTAGAGGTTCTTGGCAGTGAGATCGTCCCACAGCCGGTCGAGCGCCACGCGCAGGCTGTCGTCGCCATATTCGGTGGCGATGTCGGCCATGCCTGAATAGAGGTACATGGCCCGCACGGCGTGGCCGACGACCTTGTCCTGCTCGCGCACCGGGATGTGTGACTGGCTGTATTCATAGGTCTTGAAATGATATGCCTTCGGGTCGGCGCCGCGGGCGCGCGCCTCCTCGTCGAAATAATGCGGCTGCTGGCCGCGCTGGTCGATGAAGTATTTCGCCAGCTCCATGTATTTCTGCTCGCCGGTCACCCGCGCCAGCTTGACCAGCGCCAGCTCGATCTCCTCATGGCCGCAATAGCCCTTCTTCTTGCCGGGCTCCGGCCCCAGCACCGAAGCGATGTGGTCGGCATAGCGGCACATGATGTCGAGCAGCTTGCGTTTTCCGGTCGCCTGGTAGTAGGCGACCGCGCCCTCGATCAGGTGGCCGGCGCAATAGAGCTCGTGGCAGTCGCGCAGATTGGTCCAGCGCTTGCCCGGCTGGATGCGCTGGTACCAGCTCGAGAGATAGCCGTCCTCCTGCTGCAGCCTGCCGTACATGTCGATGACGGCGTCGATCTTGTTCTCCAGCTCGGGGTTCTTGCGCCGGTAGAGCGAATAGGCCGCGGTCTCGATCGTCTTGCCGAGATCGGAATCCCAGAACATCTGCGTGGTCACTGTCGAGCCGGTGAATTCCGCGCCCTGGCGGTCGGCTTCGTCGGGCGAGGGCGAGTGGAACGGGATGACGATGCCGGGCGAGGGCCGGTCCGGGTCGATCTGCTCCAGCATGCGGGCCTCGACGCAGCGGTCGTAGAGGATGTCGGCGGTGCGCGCGGCGACCGCGTCGGCGCGGTCGCCCCAGAAGCCGTGCACGTCGACCTGCGGCACGGGCAGCGGGCGGAAGGCGAGTTTCGGTTTTCCGGTTTTTGCGGATGGCGATGCGGTCATGAACTTACTCCATTCGGTCGAATTACTTGACGGCCCCGGCCATCAGGCCGCGGATGTAGAAGCGCTGCAAAGCGAGGAAAAGGATGAGGCACGGCACCATCATCACGGTGACGCCGGCCTGCACCGCGCCCCAGTCGATGGCGCCGAAGCGGCCCGACTGCAGCGCCGTCATCATCACCGGCAGCGTGAATTTGGACTGGTCGGTCATCAGCACGAGAGCGGCGAGGAACTCGTTCCAGGCGCCGAGAAAGGCAAACAGCGCGATGGTGACGACGCCTGGCCAGACCAGCGGCAGCATCACCTTGAGAAGCATGGTGACGTTGCTGGCGCCGTCCATGCGGGCGGCCTCCTCGATCTCGCGCGGCACCGCGTCGAAGGCGTTGCGCATCATGAAGATGGAGAACGGCAGTTGCAGCGTCACATAGACGCCGACCAGGCCGGTCAGCGTGTTGTGCAGGCCAAGCTTGGTCAGCACCAGGAAGATCGGCGTCAGGATCGACTGGAACGGGATCATGATGGTCGACAGGATGAGGATGAAGAACAGGTCCTTGAACGGGAAGCGGAAGCGCGAAAAGCCGTAGCCGGCCAGCACGCTGACGATGACAGACAACACCACGGTCATCGCCGAGACGTAGATACTGTTCTGCGCCGAGACCCAGAGCCCGTCGCCGAACGTGTCGAGCGTTGCATAGTTCTCCAGCGAGAACCCTGACGTTGGCCAGGGCGGCAGCGGTGGCAGGCGCGCTTCGGCTGCCGGTTTGAAGGTCGACAGCACCGCCCACACGATCGGCGCCGCGAACAGCAGCGAGGCGATGATGCCGGTCGAGTGCTCCGCGATGCGAGCCGTGAGCCGGCGGTTGCGGGAGGCGGCCTGCGCCATCAGTCGAGGCCCTCCGGCTTGCGCAGCAGCCACAGCTGGACGAGGCTGAGCGCCACCAGGATGACCAGCAGCACCATGGAGAGTGCGGCGCCATAGCCGAGCTTGAACGACACGAAGGACTGGTTGAAGATCCAGTAGACTGCCGTCAGCGTCTGGTTGCGCGGACCGCCGCGCAGGATGATGTAGAACTGGTCGAAGGCGAGGATCGAGCCGGCGACCGACAGGATCAGCGCCAGCGCCAGCGTGCGGCGCATCAGCGGCAAGGTGATGGCCCTGAACCTGGCGAACGGCCCGGCGCCATCGATGATGGCCGCTTCCTGCAGATCCTGCGGGATCGACTGCAGGCCGGCCATCAGGATGATCATGGTGAAGCCGGCGACCTTCCAGACGACCATGGCGATGATCGACCAGAAGGCCGGCTGGAAGGTGGCCAGCAGGTTGAATTTCCTGTCGATCAGGCCAAGCTCGTAGGCGGCAGGGCTGAACAGGCCGGAATCGACGTTCAAGAGCCATGACCAGAGCAGGCTGGCCGAGGCAAAGCCGACCACCGCCGGCATGAAGAACATGGTCCGGTAGAGATTGGTCAGCGGGCGCGGCCGTTCGACGAACAGCGCCGCCGGAAAGGCGACCGCGAAGATCGCGATGGTGACGATCACGGTGTAGTAGGCGGTGAATTTGAGCGCGTTCCAGAACCTGGTGTCGCGCAGGATCGCCCAGTAATTGTCGAGGCCGATATAGGAGTGCTCGCCCATCAGCGGCCAATTGTGCAGTGACATCCACGCCGTCATGCCGAGCGGGATGAGGAAGAAGACGACGACCAGCGCGACAGCCGGCGCGACATAGAGCAGGCCGATCCACTGCCGGCGCCCGGCACCGACCAGTTTTCTGGCGCGAGGCGGGGCGGTGGTGGTTGTTGCGATGGTGGTCATGGCTGGCCTGTTCTTGCGTCGGATCAATTGGCCGCCCTGCCTCCCCTTTGTGGGGAGGTCGGACCGCAGGTCCGGGTGGGGGTACTGGCGCTGACCCCCACCCCGCTGCTTCGCAGCGACCCTCCCCACACGGGGGAGGGTAAGGCGCGCCGGCCACCCGCCCAGGGAGACAGGCGGGCGGCCGGCAGGCGTCCGCTATTTCTGCGGCGCCTGGTCGATGATCGACTGCATGGTCTCCTGTGCGTTGGCGATGGCGCCATCGACGTCGTCGCCGAAGAAGACCTCGTTGATCATCTGCGTCCACGGGCCGTTGGCGGAGTTGATCAAATCGTTGAACACCACCGAATAGGGCGTGCGGCCCTTGGCCATGGCCTCGGCGGCGATCTGGTAGCGCGGATCGAGGTCCTTCAGCGCGTCCTTGGCGATGTCGCCGCGCACCGGCAGGCTGCCATATTTGGCGAGGATGGTCTGGCCCTCGAGCGAATAGGCGAAATCGAGGAACTCCTTCACCACGGGCAGTTTCTTGGTGCCCTTGGTGACGACGAAATTGTCGCCGCCAGCAAAGGACGACCAGTTGCCGTCCTTGCCGGGCAGGAAGGTGACGCCGTAGTCGACATTGGGATACTGGGTGTTGAGCGCGCCGATGGCGAAGGCGCCGGACGGCGAGATGCCGATATTGCCGGCGGCGAAGGCGGCAAAGAAATTGGCGCCGGTATCGGTCTGGGCGCCCGCCGGCACCAGATCCTTCTTGACCATCGAGCGGTAGAGATCGATGGCCCCGCGCAACTGCGGACTGTCCAGCGTCGCCTTCGAGCCGTCCTCGGAGAGGATATCGCCACCCGATGCCCAGATCAGCGGCGTGAAGGTGAAGATGTTGCAGCCGCCGCAATTGCCGGAGAAGTAGAAGCCCTTGATGTTGCCGCCGAGCGCGTTGACCTTCTCGGCGTCGGCCGCGATCTCGGCCCAGTTGGTCGGACCTTTTTCGGGATCGAGGCCGGCCTGCTTGAACAGCTTCTTGTTCCAGATCAGCACCGAGGCGTCGGCGGAGAAGGGCAGGCCGTAAATGTGGTCCTTGTAGGTGCCGGTCTTCACATGCGCCGGCGACAGGCTGGCGAAATAGGGCAAGGACTTCGCCCAGTCGGTGATGTCCTCCAACTGGCCGGCGGCGGCGAAGGACGGCGTGTAGATCAGGTCGAGCGAGAGCGCGTCGGGCGCGGTGCCGCCGGCCGCGGCCGCGCCATATTTCGGGATGATCTCGGCGTTGGGGATGATGTCGAGCTTGATCTGGTTGGTGTGACCCTTGTTGTAGGCGTCGACGATCCTCGGCATGAAGTTCGAGCCGTCGGCGCGCACCCAGATGTTGGCGGTTTCGGCGGCGGCAGTTCCGAGACCGCTACCCAGAACGGCAGCGGCCAGGGCCAGTTTGGCAATCAGGTTCCTCATGTTCTCCTCCTCCACGGTTGGCCGCTGTCCGCGGCTTGGCGCCGATCACGCGGCGCTTCGTTTCAGCCATCCGGCGGATGGCCGCAGGACTGACGCACCACCAGCCGGCACGGCAGTTTTCGAATGCCCGGCGCGGCGGGCTGGCCGCCGACCAGCGACAGCAGGGTCAGCCCGGCCTCGCGTCCGAGTGCGACCAGGTTCATGTCGACAGACGTCAGCGGCGGGCGCGTCGCCTCGGCGACGATCTCCCAATTGTCGAAGCCGATGACGGCGACATCGCCGGGGACGCCGAGGCCGCGCTCGCGCAAGGCATCGATGACGCCGCGCGCGATCTGGTCGTTGCCGCAAAAGACGGCGTCCGGCCTTTCGCGTCTGCCGTCGAACAGGTGCGCCACCGCCTCGTGGCCCCAGGCTTCCGACCACGAGCCGAGCAGCGGCCCGGTGACCGGCAAGCCGTTTTCGGCGAGCACGTCGCGATAGGCCTGGGCGCGGGCGTGCACCACGGCGAAACTTGCCGGCCCGGTGACATGGGCGATGCGCTTGCGGCCGAGCCGGCACAGATGCTCGACGGCCAGCCGCGCGCCGCCGGCGTCGTCCGAGACGAAGGCGATGGCGTCGGGATCGGGCTGGGTGAAGGCATAGATCACCGGGACACGCAGATTGCCGAGGTCGACCGGCAGATGGCGGTCGATGCGCTTGCCGGTGGCGATGATGCCGTCGACGCGCTTGTCGAGCATGGCGTCGACATGCAACTGGCCCAGCCGCGGATCCTCCTCGACATTGCACAGGAACACCGAGACGCCATTGTCGACCAGCGCGTCCGAAATGCCCGACATCAGCGGCAGCGAGAAGCGGCCATAGGTATCGTTGGTGAGCAGGCCGACGGTGAAGCTGCGCCGCCTGAGCAGGCTTTGCGCCAGGCTGTTGGGCCGGAAACCGAGACGCCGGGCCGTCTCGCGGATGCGCTCGCGCGTCTCGGCGGTCATCCGCCCCTGATCGTTGAGCGCCTTCGAGGCGGTGGCGACGCTGACGCCGGCCTCGGCCGCCACGTCACGCAAGGTGACGGGCTTGGAAAAGACCGGAACAGGCTGATCGTCCGATGCCATCGCGCCGAGAATCCCGAGTTGGGAAAAGGTTTTCTCTTACAGGCCTCAATGGGGCCCGGCCAATGGCCAAGCCCGATCAGAGATGTTTGGAAAAACCTTTTCTCAAGCCAAGGCTAGGCCAGATCGGTTGGTCGTTCAAGAGGCAATTCGCGGTGGGCGGGACATCTCATCGGCTTTGCGCGCCGACCGTAATACTTCTAACCGTCCAAGATGGATCCAAAGAAAATGTCGCCTATGCGCGCACTAAGTATTCCAACTCCGCAATCAGCGAAAATGAATTATCAAAGTACTGTTTCAGAATCTTTGGACCAAGAGACTGCGTCCCGCCATGAGCTATCGAGTTTCTAACAGCATAGCATGAGGAGACGCCGATTTTTATCTGGTCGTTCGCAGAGATAAAATCTCTGAATTTATGTCCCCAGTTACTATCAAATTTATACAGGAGCTCCGAAATCTCCTCACAGTCGTAATTTACTCCGCGCTTAAAAAAAGACTTGAGAAAAGAGTTGACCTGTGGCGCGGATCTGCCGCCCACGCGCTCTGTGATCAGAATTTCGACGGAGCGCTCGATGGCGCCACAGATCATCACGCAGCCAAGCTTGCAATAGTAGGCTGCGACCTCAGGGTCCAACCCCCTGGCTTGCGCCGCCATGACTAGTTTTTCCACTTCACGGAAGCGACTCTCGATTGCGATAGACACTTAGGTACCTGCGAAAGCCTCAACCGCCAATCGCTGGCGTGTCTTGACGGACTCTTCGGTAGCGGTTGCGCTGTTCGACGCACTCATAAAATCTGGGCTCTGCAGCAACTTGTCGTATTCTATCTCCATCTTCTTCAGATCCGGGGGGCTCTTTTCGGCGCGGATACGTTCAGCAACACCCACGACAACTGCCTCAAAAACTGCAGCATTCAGCGCTCGGATTGGTCGAAAAGCAGATTTACCTTTAGCTTTGTTAATGGCCTCCATCGAAACTTTGAAGAGCCTCTCCAGTTCTTCCAAAATGGCTGGTGTCACCTTGCCTTCCTCGTCAGAGGCAAAATCATTTAAGAAGTCACGCATTGGTGCCGAATAGTTGACGCGATTGTGGATCATCGCCAAGGCTCGCAGAACCAATTCCTGGTCCTTGAGGCGATTGTTCCTTTTTTGGCCGAAGATTGCGCGCCAGTTGGCGTCATCATTAAGCGTGCGTACCGCTTCGAGTACTGCGCTTTCGCTGATGCAATTGCGGATTTCCTGTGGTGACAGGCGGATACCGCCCGAATTGATCCGCTCAAAAACGAAATACAGGCTCTTCAGGGAGTTCTTAGGCTCGTCCTGTTGGAATACGGTCGCATGCACAATGGAATCATCGAGCTTCAGTTGCTCGTTAGGGGCGAGTTCTTGATAAGTTTTACCCTCCCATTCCTTTCTAACGCCAATCAATCGAAATGATTTTTCTAAAAATATCCCACTATAAAAATATTGAAGGGTACGCAGGCGCTGTTGCCCATCAACAACAAGGTGCCTCCCGGTATCTGATTCCTTATAGAGAAAAATTCCCGGCACTGGCAGCCCCATTAAAAGCGACTCAATGAAACGAGAAGCATGCCGCTGCGACCAGACAAAATTCCTCTGAAATTTTGGAATGAAGAATGCTTCACCTTTCATTCTCTTAACTAATGTGTCTACTGGGTAGTCAGCGCCGTAACTGGTAATGCTAAAACTTACGCTAGTCGCCTCTTCCGCGCTTTCATCTTCAACGCCGGCTTCAAGGTCAAGCTGATACTCGTCCTCAATTTCTACATGCTGTTCTTCAGGGTCTTGATTCATACTAGGGGGGTTCTCTTTTGAGGCAGGAATAAAGTTTAGGTCGTCTTGTAATCCTGCGATAATCAAATGAAGCAGGATTGACGCCAATAGTCGAGTGTCTACTTCGCGGACGCCATACTCTGCGCTTGTTCCGATGCGCTAATCGGTCTGATCGACGGCATTCTGGGCCGCCCGTTTTCCCGGCAATTCCAGCGAAGCCGGGCCCCTGTCAGCGAAGTGTTAATCGCTTGCGCGCCATGGTGGTCGCCCGCCAGGACAGCAGAGCTCCGCCATGCCCGATACGCCCTACACCCCGAAAGGCCCGGCGCGGGCCGATGCTCGGCGCGCCGGCAGGGGGGAGGGGCACGATAGCCGCTCCGCGGAGCGCCGTCGCGATGCCGCCACCATCGCCCGGCTCAAGGCGGAACTCGCGGCACAGGCGGCGCTGATCGCCAGCCAGGGTGTTTCGCTGGCGCATAGCCGCAAGATCTTCGACCGCGCCTCGGTGGCCGCGCGCCTCGGCGTGTGGGAGTGCAGTCTGCCCGACGTGCAACTGCAGTGGACCGACGTGGTCTACGACCTGTTCGACCTGCCGCGCGGCTCAGCGCTCGATCGCGCGGAGATCGTCAAGTGTTATCCCGCGGAGTCGCGCAAGGCGCTGGAGACGATGCGCAGCCGGGCGATCGAGGAGCGCAGCGGCTTCACCCTCGACGCCGAGATCACCACATTCGCCGGGCGCAGCCGCTGGATCCGCATCACCGCGACCGTCGAATGCGAGGAGGGCGTGCCCGTGCGCATCTTCGGCATGAAGCAGGACATCACCGAGGAGAAGAGCCAGTCGGACCGGATGCGCCATCTGGCCGAGTTCGATGCCATGACCGGACTTGCCAACCGCGGCCGGTTCCAGGCGCGGCTCGCCCATACGGATGAGGGCCGCCCGCTCGGCGCGCTGCTGTTGATCGACCTCGACGGCTTCAAGGCGGTCAACGACACGTTCGGCCATGTCGTCGGCGACGAGTGCCTGAAGACGGCGGCGCAGCGGCTTGCCGATGTCTGCGGCGAGGCGGATCTGGTGGCGCGGGTCGGCGGCGACGAGTTCGCGGTGCTGCTTGGAGCGCATCTCGACCGGGGCGCTGTCTCCGGCCTGGCGCGCCGCATCATCGAGGCGATGGGCAAGCCGGTCGCCGCGGGCGGCCAGTCGCTCAAGCTCGGCGCCTCGGTCGGCATCGCCTTCGCCATTAAAGGCGCGCCGTGCGACCTTTTCCTGCAGGCCGACACCGCGCTCTATGCCGCCAAGGCGGCGGGCCGCAATACCTTCCGCATTTTCAAAACCGAAGCCGGCGTGAAAGGCCGCAGCGCCGCGGCTTGAGGCTGGTCGGCGGGCCCTGTCCATCGGGCCCGGCGCATCGCTCACCAATGCGGGCCGTGGCGCTTATCTTCATTTGGCATGCGGGGTGTTCCACGAAAGGGTGCTATGGAAGGGGCGCGGATGCCCTTGCTCCGGCGTCTCCCCGATATCCGAGGTCATTTTCGTGCGTCAACCGTCGCTGCTGCCTGTCTTTGGAAAACTTGGTGCCAAGGCACCTGTCGCCTTCGTGGCGGCGCCGGTGCGGTCGGCGGGCGTCGTGCCGCGCCTGCGAAAGCTGCTGGCCGCGCATGGCGGCATGGTGTTGAAGCTGTCGGTCATCGCCTGGACAGTGCTGATCCTGGGCGCGGTGTTTTTCATGATGCAGGGCTGAGGAAAGCCAGCATGGCCAATCGCTACACACTGCGCATGGAGCTTCCCCAGAGCTGGACCATTGTCGATGTCTTCACCGGCCAGCCCGCCGTGGTCAGGCAAAAGGTGATGGTCGGCATGAACCCGCGCGAGGCCGAGGACATGGTCGTGCAGATGAATGTCCGCGACGTCAGGCGCCGGGAGAGGGCGGAGCGCAAGGATTGAGCGTTCCGGCTGCCGGCTCGGAGCGAGGGCCAAGATCCCGCCGCACCAAAACCAGAGGATTCCCGTGAGAGCGAGCCTGAAGCAAAAGATACTGGAGGTCTGCGACCGCAAGATTTCCGAGAAAGGGCCTGCCGTCGGCGTGTCGTTCTACGCGTTTTTCGCCAACAGGAACGACGACCCCGAACTGCTGATGGAAGCAGCCGAATGGTGGATCAGAACCCGCCGCCTCGACCATTTCGAAAAGGCGGAGAAGATACGCTCGATGGTCGAGAACATGGACTCCTGATCTTCGTTTCCATGCATGTCGCTGTCTCGAAACCGAGACCACTTTTGAGCGACATGCACTAAAGGCTGATCAGGCGAAGTCGGCGGCCGTCAGCACATACATGCTCTTGCGGGTACGGTCGTAGGCCTTGGCCGCCACGTCACGGATAGCGCTGCTCTCGGTGTCGAATGTGGCGAGGTAACCGGCCTCGTTGGCCGCGGTCGCCGGTTGCATCCTGGTCATGGCGTCGGCGGCGACGGAAAAGGAAATCTGGAACATGCCGTCGTGGCCGACGAAACGGATGCGCTTGCCGGCTTCGTCATAGCTGCGGCTGCGGTTGGGGAATGTCAGGCTCATGTCTTGACCTCCGTTGCGGCCACCTTCTTGACCGCGCGTTTCTTCTTCGGCGTCGGGTTCAGGGCTTCCGCGACGCGGTCTGCCTCTTCCTTGGCCAGCCGCAATTCCCTGAGCCTTGCGGTCTTGATCTCCCTGGCCCTGGCTTCGGATATGTACTCAGCGGTTGCCTTGTTGCGCTCCGCCGTTTTCTTCTGCTTGTCGACAAAGCGGGCTTCAGCTTTTTCCATGATCGTCTGATTGCCTTCGGCCATCGAAGAAATCTCCCTTGTGCCTGAAATCGTGAAAATGAACTTGTCCGATAAATAGGTGCTCGATCGGCAAAATTCAATCTTTTGAAATATTTGACCTCGTTCCGATATCACGAAACCACAGGCCGAAATAATACTTTTGAATATTTAATTCCGCCCGCGATTAATTTTTGGCACTCCTATCTATCGAGTGCCAAAGCGCCTATATGAGAGACGCGGCCGCCTATGCCGGCCCCAGAAAGAAGTTCTCATGAAGTTTCGGCCACTCCACGATCGCGTCGTCATCCGGCGCGCCGAAGGCGATATCAAATCCAAGGGCGGCATCATCATCCCCGACAATGCCAAGGAAAAGCCCCAGGAAGGCGAAGTCATCGCCGTTGGACCTGGCGCACGTGACGAAAATGGCGCGCTTGTTCCGCTCGACGTCAAGGCCGGCGACACCATCCTGTTCGGCAAATGGTCGGGCACCGAGGTCAAGATCGACGGCGAGGACCTTCTGATCATGAAGGAAGCCGACATCATGGGCGTCATCGAGAAGACAGTGGCCGCCAAGAAAGCTGCCTGACCTCACTCCCTCTGAACGAACTGGATAAAAAATGTCTGCCAAGGAAATCAAATTCTCCACCGATGCGCGCGACCGCATGCTGCGCGGCGTCGAGATCCTCACCAATGCGGTGAAGGTCACGCTCGGCCCCAAGGGCCGCAACGTCATCATCGACAAGGCCTATGGCGCGCCGCGCATCACCAAGGACGGCGTCACCGTCGCCAAGGAAATCGAGCTTGCCGACAAGTTCGAGAACATGGGCGCGCAGATGGTGCGCGAAGTGGCCTCGAAGACCAACGACCTCGCCGGTGACGGCACCACCACCGCCACGGTGCTGGCCGCCTCGATCCTGCGCGAAGGCGCCAAGCTGGTCGCCGCCGGCATGAACCCGATGGACCTCAAGCGCGGCATCGACCAGGCCGTCGCCGCCGTCGTCGGAGAAATCAAGGCCAAGGCCAAGAAGGTCAAGTCGTCGGCCGAGATCGCCCAGGTCGGCACCATCGCCGCCAATGGCGACGCCACCGTCGGCGAGATGATCGCCAAGGCGATGGACAAGGTCGGCAATGACGGCGTCATCACCGTCGAGGAAGCCAAGACCGCCGAAACCGAACTCGACGTCGTCGAGGGGATGCAGTTCGACCGCGGCTATCTCTCACCCTATTTCGTCACCAATGCCGACAAGATGCGCGTCGAGCTGGAAGAGCCTTACGTGCTCATCCACGAGAAGAAGCTCGGCAATCTGCAGGCGATGCTGCCGATCCTCGAGGCGGTCGTCCAGAACGGCAGGCCGCTGCTGATCATTTCGGAAGACGTCGAAGGCGAGGCTCTGGCCACGCTGGTCGTCAACAAGCTGCGCGGCGGCCTCAAGGTCGCGGCGGTCAAGGCGCCGGGCTTCGGCGATCGCCGCAAGGCGATGCTGGAAGACATCGCCGTGCTCACCGCCGGCCAGATGATTTCCGAGGATCTCGGCATCAAGCTCGAAAACGTCACCATCGAGATGCTCGGCCGCGCCAAGCGCGTGCTGATCGAGAAGGACACCACCACGATCATCGACGGCGCCGGCACCAAGGCGACCATCCAGGCGCGTGTCGCGCAGATCAAGGGCCAGATCGAGGAGACCACCTCCGACTACGACAAGGAAAAGCTGCAGGAGCGGCTGGCCAAGCTGTCCGGCGGTGTTGCCGTCATCCGTGTCGGCGGCGTCACCGAGTCGGAAGTCAAGGAAAAGAAGGACCGCATCGACGACGCGCTGAACGCCACGCGCGCGGCGGTTGAAGAAGGCATCGTGCCCGGCGGCGGCGTGGCTCTGCTGCGCGCCCGGTCGGCGCTTGCCGGCCTGACCGGCGCCAATGACGATGTCACTGCCGGCATCTCCATCGTGCTTCGCGCGCTGGAGGCCCCGATCCGCCAGATCGCCGAGAATTCCGGCGTCGAAGGTTCGATCGTCGTCGGCAAGCTCACCGACAGCAAGGACCACAATCAGGGCTTTGACGCCCAGAACGAGACCTATGTCGACATGATCAAGGCGGGCATCGTCGATCCGGCGAAAGTGGTGCGCACCGCACTGCAGGACGCCGGCTCGATCGCCGCGCTCCTGATCACCGCCGAAGCCATGATCACCGACATTCCGGCCAAGGACGCAGCGCCTGCGGGCGGTAATGGCGGCGGCGGTATGGGCGGTTACTAAGATTCAGCCGGCCCGGAATGTGGTTTCCTAGCCACCTTCCGGGCCTGACCTGAATCTTGCCAAGTTGGCTCTTCGCCGGAGCCAGGATGATTACCGCCGGGGGATTTTCTCCCGGCGCGCAGGCCTCTAGCCCAGGAGACGGATCCATGATCACGTTCGTGCGGAAGCCAGAAACGGTCGTCACGACCGAAAAGACCGAGGAAAGCCGCTTCGACCGCATCCGCAGGATTGCCGCCGACAAGCATCGGAAATCCGATTCCGACACGGCCAGTCCGGCAAAGGGCGAACCCAAGCGTCCGATGTAGGCGCTGACGGCGCTGCCGTGGTCAGAGCGCGACTTCGGACCGCCGGAAGCAGTTGGCCGCGTGATCGTTGACGATGCCGACCGCCTGCATCCAGGCATAGACGATGGTCGGGCCGACGAATTTGAAGCCGCGTCGTTTCATCTCCTTGGAAATCCGTTCGGACAGGGGCGATGACGCGATCCAGCCATGGCCGTCGCTTTCGACCACCTTGCCATCGGTGAAGGACCAGCAGAAGTCGGCGAAGCTCTCGCCGCGCTGCGCCATCTCGCAGAAGATCTGGGCGCCACGGATCGTCGCTTCGATCTTGGCGCGGGCACGGATGATGCCGGGATCGGCCATCAGGCGCTCGATATCGGCCGCGCCGAAGCGCGCGACCTTCTCCGGATCGAAGCCTTCGAAGGCGGCACGAAAGGCGTCGCGTTTCCTGAGCACGGTGATCCAGGCGAGACCAGCCTGGAACCCCTCCAGCATCAGCATTTCCCACAGCATGCGGGCATCGCGTTGCGGAACGCCCCATTCCTCGTCGTGATAGGCGCGCATCAGCGGATCGCCCTCGGCCCAGCCGCAGCGATGACCTGCATGATTGTCCATCGTGGTTCTCCGTCACACGATACTGTGGCGGACCGGCGCCACGGTCCAGTCCACGGTGCGCTGGTCGATCATGGCATGCACCGGCGAATGCGCCATCTCTGTCATGATGCCGCTCGCCGCGTTGCGGCCGGCCTCGGCCGAGGCCCAGATCAGCACGTCGACGATGGTGCTATCTTCGCGTTCGGCGATCCGGCGGGACAGGAAGCCCGGCTGACGCCGCAGCCAGGCGTCGATATCGGCATTGGCGGCGACGAATTCCGCGCAGGACCGGCCGTTGAGCCTGAAGGTCGTCACTTCGATCGCCTCTGTCATGTCATCTCTCCATTGGCAGGGTTCATGAGGGTCAGCCTTGCGCCGTCGGGCGCACGATCAATTCGTTGATGTCGACGCCGTCCGGCTGGCTGATGGCAAAGCCGATCGCCTCGGCAATCGCGCCGGCCGGGATGGAGGCCTGATCGACCATGGCGCGGGCTCCAGCCTTGATCTCGGGATTGGCGATGCCGTCAAACAGCTCGGTGCGGGTGAGGCCAGGGCTGACGACCGTCACGCGTAAATCCCTGCTTTCCTGTCGAAGCCCTTCCGAGAGCGCCCGTACCGCGAATTTGGTGGCGCTGTATACGGCGGCTGTCGGATCGACCCGGTGCCCGGAGACAGATGCGACGTTGATGATGTGGCCGGACTTCTGTTCGGCCATGATCGGCAGCACCGCGGCAATGCCATTGAGAACGCCACGCAAATTGACATCGATCATCCGGTTCCATTCGTCGACGCGCAATTCGGCCATGAACGACAAAGGCATTACACCGGCATTGTTCACCAGCACGTCGATCCGGCCGTAGCGCTCATGCGCGACCGCGACGAAGGCCTTGACGCTGTCGAGGTCGGTCACGTCAAGCTGCCGGGAATGCGCCTGGCCGCCGGCCTGCCCGATGTCCCGCGCGATAGCGGCAATCCGGTCGGTCCGCCGGGCGCCAAGCACGATCCTGTGGCCGCCCGCCGCGAGGTGGCGGGCCGTGGCCTCGCCGATGCCGCTGCTGGCGCCGGTGATGAGCACGACCTTGCTGGTTCGGGTCGATGGGTCGGGGATCGGTGAACTCGTCATGGAAGGCTCCGCCTGTGATGATCGGGAGTACGCTCCCGCTGGCGGCGTTATGCGACGGAGCGACCGTGGGGCGTTATCGCGATCCTGTAGGATTCATGCACGATCCTGCAAAGCTTGATTGCAGCGGCTGGCCGGGCTTGCAGGATCGGATATGATCGGCCTCATGACCGTTTCGAAGACACCAGGTGCCCTTTGAGGTTCGCGCAAGATCCATATGGGGAGATGGCGTCGATCATCGCCCGGTTCACGGCGCGGGACGAAGAGTGCGCAACGGCGATCGACACTCTGTTCCTCAGCCGGCGATCGTCGACCGACAAAAGCGTCCACACCGCGCAATGGCCCTGCTTTGCGCTCGTCGTTCAGGGCGCCAAGAGCCTCACGCTCGGCTCGCATGTTCACCGCTATGGCGTTGGCGACTATCTGGTGGTGTCGCTCGACCTGCCGGTCGTGTCTCGCGTGACCGAGGCGAGCCCCGAGGCACCGAACCTGGGGCTGGGCATGCGGATCGAGCCGGATCGGCTGAAGGAGCTGTTCGGCCGGATCGGCACGGTGCCGGTCGTCCCTCACGACATGCGGGCGGTGGCCGTCAACAGGGCGCCGCCAGACCTGCTGGATGCGGTCGTGCGGCTGCTGCGCCTGCTTGACCGACCACAGGATATTGCCGCGATGGCGCCGCTGATCGAGCAGGAGATCCTCTACCGCGTGGCGACCGGCCCCTTTGGTCCGGCCCTGCTCCAGATCGCCACGATCGAGACGCCGACAAACCGGATTGCCCAGGCAATTGCCTGGCTGCGGCAGAATTTCGCGCGGCCGCTGCGCATCGAAGAGCTGGCGCAGCATGTCGGCATGAGCACGTCCTCGCTGCATCATCACTTCAAGGCAGTCACGGCGATGACGCCAATGCAGTATCAAAAGCAGCTGCGCCTGCACGAAGCGCGGCGCCTGATGCTGGCAGAGCGCCTGGATGTCGGCTCGGCCGGCTACAGCGTCGGCTACCAGAGCCCGTCGCAATTCAGCCGCGAATACAGCCGGCTCTATGGCAGGCCGCCATTGCGCGATGTCGCGGGATTTCGGGAGCGGGCGGGCGGGGCCTGAGGGTAAGGTTCGCGGCGCGGCGCTATTTTCCCCTCAGCCTCAGCACCACGTCGCGCGTCAGCGGCGCGAGCTTGATGTCGTGGATCGAGGCGGGGTCCAGCCAGATCATCTCCTCGATCTCGGCCGCCGCTAGCGGCTGGCTTTCGATCGGCTGTGCGGCAAAAGTGAGGGCGAACAACTCCGCCTCGACCGTGCTGTCCGGCTCATTGGCCGCCTTCGCCGAAAACAGGCCGAGCCGGGAAGCCATGCCCGGGTCGATCGTCAACCCGAGTTCCTCGCGCAATTCGCGCACCAGGGCATCGACCGGCTCCTCGTCCGGCTCGATCTTGCCGCCGGGCTGCATGAACGCACTGGTGCCGCGCTTGCGCACCAGCAGCAATCTGCCCGATGCGTCGGCGATGACGGCGGCGGCGATCCTGATCTTGCGGCTTTCGGAGTGGATGGGATTCACGCTAGTATCGTCCCGTGGTCGTTTGGTGCAGGGCTTGCCGAGTTTGACAGCTTGTCGAAGCAACAGCGATTCTGAGTACGGAGACAAGCCATGTTCGCCGCCAAGGCCATCGACACCACTGACAAGGCCGCGTTCTACCGCGACCTCGCCACGCAACTGAAGGCGCTGCTCGAGGGCGAGCGCGACTCGATTGCCAATGCCGCCAACACCGCCGCGCTGATCTTCCAGATGGTGCCGGACCTCAACTGGGCCGGCTTCTATTTCCTGGCATCCGACGAGGAACTGGTGCTGGGGCCGTTCCAGGGCAAGCCGGCCTGCGTACGCATCACCGTCGGCAAGGGCGTGTGCGGAACCGCGGTCGAACTCGGCACCTCGATGCTGATCAAGGACGTGCATGATTTTCCCGGCCACATCGCCTGCGATGCCGACTCGCGCTCGGAGCTGGTCGTGCTGCTCGAAGACGATGACGGCGTCTTCGGCGTGCTCGACCTCGACAGCCCGCTGCCCGGCCGCTTCGACAAGGCCGACCAGGCGGGCATCGAGACGCTGGCGGCGATCTATGTCGCGGCGAGTTCCTTCGAGGATTGAACGACGCCCTGACAGCTGGCGACAGCGCCTACCGATCGGTCTTCAGCGCGCGATTGAAAGCCACGGTCGCCATGTCGATCAGCCGCGCATGGATCTCGCCGCGCGATCGCCCTCCGCCATCGTCGCAAACCGGGTCGCCGATCTGTTCGGATGCAATGATGCTGGGAGCGCCGGGCTTGCATTCGGCGAACATGCTGTAATGGCTCGCGCCCTCGATCGTCGCATAGCTGGCATTTGAAATCGCTTTAGCGATCCCGGAGGCATCGACGGTCACCGGGATCTTCCCCGGCAGGCCAAGATTGACGATAGCGACCGGAATTCTGATGCCGGCAAGGCTTTTGGCGTCGAGGACATCGGTTGGGGCGGGATCGATCGCCATGGCGAAATGAATGCGCTCATCCCTGTTGTCACGACCGGCGGGCTGCAAATCCATGGCATGAAGATCAAGGCCGCTCTGCCGGACCCATTCGCAAAGCGAAGCATTGAGCAGGTCCGTATCGCAATAGTCCGCGAGCAATTTCGGGTCGATGCGAGCTCCGGCTATCGCCAAGGCCGTGTTGCCGCCCATGGAAAGACCAAGGGCGCCAATTTTGCCGTGCTCGAGGTGATCCCTCAGGAAGACGTCCTTTTCCGTCGCGTCCAGGGTTGCCGTGAGATCGGCGGGCCGCAGCCAGAGTTTCATCGTCTCGGCGGCGGATCTGTCTGGTCCCGTATTTCCCGGATGCGTGGGGGCGGCGACGATGAATCCCCGCCCGGCCAAAGGCGTTGCAATCCAGCTCAGCGCCTGCGGGGTTCCCGCGAGACCGGCGCCATGTGAAAGCAGGATGAGCGGAAACTTACCGCCGGCGATTGGCGCATCGCGCATGGCGGACGTTCCGACGAAAAGCGCGGTGTCGCCGAGCGTGACCGTGTCGCCGCCTGGCAGGGCCGGATACCAGACCGTCACGTCGAGATCGATGCCGCGCTCCCTGGAAGGGGCTGAAACCCGACGAACGCCGACACTGTCGCTGGCGCCGGCCGAGGGTTGCATCAGCATCGTGGAAGCCATGATGGTGCATAGGGTGATCCAGAATTTCATTGAGATCTCCATTGCTGAACGCTCGCGCCAGCGGCCGGGGAGCCCAATGGCCTCCGCTTCCGGGTCAGTTGGCGGTGGTGTTCAGTCGCCGTGTTGACGCCGCGATATCAACGGATCCGAGCGAAGCCCGCGACCTCGATCGCGATCGAGAACGTCCACGATCGCGATTTAGCACCGCTCGACGCCAACGGTGCCGCCGGGTTTCAGCCGCCTACAGGGCTCGCGAGCGAGGGCGATTGCGAGTTCCGTTCCCGCCACGCCAGCGGCGTCATATCCGTCACCCGGCGAAACTCGCGGTTGAAGTTCGACTTGGTCTGGAATCCGACCGCAAGCATGATTTCGGTCACGGACTGACCGGTCTCGCCCAGCAGCCGGCAGGCCTCGGCGATGCGGTATTCATTGACATATTGCGAGACGTTCCTGGCCTTGATCCGGTTGATCGCCGCCGAAATCTGTCGTGCCGGAATTCCGGCACGACGGGCAAGGCGGTTGAGGTTCAGGTTTGCGTCCCGATAGAGCTTCTTCTCCTGCATCAGTTCGTTGACCCTGCGAAGAGTGTCGGCGTCTTCACCGGTGTCGATCGGGGAGAAGGTCTCGGCGGGCTCGGCCGCGTTGAGTGGGACATGGCTTTGGCTGGCCGCTGCCGCCGCCACGCCGACAATGACGAGGATGAAGAGGTTGGCGATGCCGATCACCGTCGCCGCGCGGTCGCTGTGGCCGGATGCCATCTCGAAGGACACCAGCAAGTCGACCATCCCCGACAGGCACAGCGTCACTGCCGCGGCAATGATGGCGCGGTAGGCCGGGACTGCGCCGTCGAAAGGCGCCAGGCGCAGCCCGTCGGCGCCGGAGCGCAGCAACCAGAGGATGGCGGCGGCGTAGATGAGATCGATTGATATCAGCGCCAGGTCGACAGCGTCGCGCCAAAAAATCACCAGAATGATGACGATGGCGGCGGGCGTTGCGTGGAGCGCCAGCAGGGTCGGCCATCGGCGGTCGCTGGTCCGGACGAGCTTCGAGACGCCGGCATAAAGCAGCGACGGCATGATCGCGGCGGAAACGGGCGCGATGTAGCCCACTTGGCTTATGCCATAGCCCCAACGCAGCCCGGTAAACACCGATTGCAGCACGGCGAGCAGGATCAGACCGAGAAACGGCAGGTTTGGCGCCGCCTCATCCTGACGCCGGGCGACGACCCAAAACAGGATGAACAGCAACAGGGCGACGACGAAGGGCAAGGGAACGAACGGCATGGTCGGTTGAGGGCTCGTGCGCGGATACGCGGACCGTAACCGATGTGGTTTTGATTCCCAAATTCGCTGATGTGCTGCGCCTTAAACGAACTTCACCAGCATCAGGCTGAAGCTGCCGATGAAGAGGAAGGCCGAGAAGGCGAGCGCCAGCGGGCGCAGGCCGCGTGAGCGCAGCTGCGAAATATCGGCCTGCAGGCCCATGGCGGCCAGCCCCATGGTCAGCATGATGGTGGTGGCGAGCGCCATCGCCGACTTCACTTCGGCCGGCACCGCGACCAGGCTGTTCAGCGCCACGACAGCAACGAAGGCGGCGACGAACCACGGCATGGGCGGCCGCGCCCCAGATTGATCGCTTGCCTGGTCGCTGTTCTTGCGGCGCGCCATCAGGCCGAGCGCGACGACCATCGGCGCCAGCATGGCGACGCGGGTCAGCTTGGCGACGGTGGCGATCTCGCCGGACTGGGTGCCGTTCTGGAAGCCGGCGCCGATGACTTGCGCCACTTCATGGATCGAGGCGCCAGCCCACAGGCCGAAAGCGTGCTGGTCGAGCCCCAGCACCGGCGCCAGCAAAGGGAAGCCGAGCATGGCGACGGTGCCGAACAGCGTGATCGAGGCAACGGCATAGGTGACGTCCTCGTCGCGCGCATCGGTGACGATGTTGGTGGCGACGATGGCCGAGGCGCCGCAGATCGAGGTGCCGGCGGCGATCAGCTGCGCCAGCCTGGCGTCGACGCCGATCAGCCGGCCGAGCGTGACGGTGAAGACGAAGGTGGCGCCGAGCGTCAGTGCAACAATGCCGACGCCGCCGGCGCCGATCGCCACCACCTGGCCAAGCGTCAGCTGGAAACCGAGCAGCACGATGGCGAAGCGCAACAGCCGGCGCTGCGAAAAGGCGATGCCGGCGATGGCGTGGGCGGGCGTGCCGAGCACGTTGGAATGGATCATGCCGGCGACGACTGCGAGGATCATCGGGCTGAACAGGGCGAAGCCGGAGACATTGCGGGCCGAGAAGGCGACGCCCGTGATCATCGCGACCAGCACCATGCCGGGGATGATGCCATTCCACACCGAATTGAGGCGCTTCCGGCGCTCGGCCAGATCGGCGGAAATCAGGCTTTTGGGAATATCGTTCGCGATGTGGGTGAAGGAAGACAATGCAATGCTCCAGGCGAGTAGGCTGGAGAAATGCCATTCCCACACCAATCTTTCCAACGAATTGTTATGGTCAGAATGATCGATTTTTACGATTGATTGCCATTGTCGAAGTCGGCGCTGCCCCTCATCCGCCTGCCGGGCGTTCGTCACTCGAAAAAGCCAAGCAATTGGCTTTTCGTCCGCTTCGCGGATCGCTCCTCAACCCCCCGTATAGTGACGGGGAGAAGGGGGCTAGCCGCAAACTCGGCACCCTTCTTGCGACCCTGGTGATTGGCGAAACCGGCGATGAGAGCGCCCCTCTCCCCGTCACAATACGGGGAGAGGATGCCGGCAGGCAGGTGAGGGGCGGCGCAACCGCCCGCAGCTATATCTGCGCTTCGATGGCTGCCTTGTCGATGACCGACCAGACATGCCTGATCCTGCCGTCGAGAAATTCATAGAAAACGTTCTCGCTGAAGGAGACTTTCCTGCCGTTGACGGGCAGGCCAAGGAAATTTGCCGTTGGCGTGCAGTTGAACTGAAGGCGGCTGGCTATGAACGGCGTATCGGAGATCAGCAGCTGGATGTCGAAATAGAGGTCAGGGATTTCGGAAAAGTCCCGTTCCAGCATCTTGCGGTATCCGGCCAGTCCGATCCGGTCGCCATTGTAGTGCACCTCGTCATGAACGAACCGGTGGAGGTTTCGCCAGTCCTGATTGTTGAGGCAAGCGATGTAGCCGAGATAGGTGTCGGTAAGATCGGGGTCGGTCACGGCGATTGCTCCGGTGCTTCCGTCAGATCACGTTCAGGCAGGAAGATAGAACACTCCCAGATGCAGTCCAGATGGACCACGCTCCGGAGCCTGTTCCATCCAAAATGAATCGGGATCGGGCTCTATCCGTTTGTTTGAGCACGATCTTTTCCGAAAATCGGGTTCCACTTTTCGGCCCCTATCCCCGATAGCGCAAGGCGTCGACCAGCAGCGAGAAGGCGGGCGTCGCCTGGCGGCGGCTGGGGTAATAGAGGTGGTAGCCGGCGAAGGGCGTGCACCAGTCGGCAAGCACCCGCACCAGCCGGCCGTCGGCCAGGCAGGTCGTCACCTGGTCCTCGGGCAGGTAGGCGAGACCCAATCCGGCAAGCACGGCATTCATGCGCAGCGCGGCTGTGTTGAACACCAGTTGGCCCTCGACGCGCACCTTCAGCTCGCGACCCGCCTTCTCGAATTCCCAGGCATAGAGACCGCCGTAGGTCGGCAGGCGCAGATTGATGCAGTTGTGGGTGGTCAAGTCCTGCGGCGCGCGCGGCTTTGGCCGCCTGGCGAAATAGGCCGGGGATCCGACCACCGCCATGCGCATGTCGGGGCCGATGCGCACCGCGATCATGTCGCGCGCCACCTGTTCGCCGAGCCGCACGCCGGCATCATAGCGCTCGGCGACGATATCGGTCAGGCCATAGTCGACGATGATCTCTATCCTGATGTCGGGATAGTCCGGCAACAGCCTGGCGATCGCCGGCCACAGGATCGCATCGGCGGCGTGCTCGCCGGCGGTGATGCGGATGGTACCGGCGGGCTTTTCGCGCAACGCGCTCAAGGCCGTCAGTTCGGTCTCGATCTCGTCGAGCCGGGGGCCCACGGTGTTCAGCAGGCGTTCTCCCGCCTCGGTGGGCGAGACGCTGCGCGTGGTGCGGGTCAGAAGCCGCAAGCCCAGCCGCTCCTCCAGCGCGCGAACCGTGTGGCTGAGCGCGGATTGGGAGACACCCAGCTTTGCCGCCGCCTTGGTGAAGCTCTCTTCGCGCGCGACGGCGAGGAAGGCGGTCAGTTCGTTCAGATTGTCGCGCGGCATTCATGAGCCCTTCTCATAAGTACATGCCGTTTATAGCAGCTAATCGCGACCAATCGCAGGTGCTAAATTGATGCCATCACAATCGGGCGTCCCAAAGTCGGCGGCCCTGAATGCCAGTGGCCGTGTCTGGCCCGGCGTGAAGAAGGGAAAAACCATGGATATCAAGCGAAGCGGCTCCCAGGCCTCGGGCAAGGGACCGGGCGACTGGTTCACCGGCACGGTGCGCATCGATCCGCTGTTTGCGGCCATTGCACCGGCGCGCGCGGCCGGCAACGCCGTCACATTCGAGCCGGGCGCGCGCACCGCATGGCACACCCATCCGCTCGGCCAGCTGCTGATCGTCACCGCCGGCTGCGGCCGCGTGCAGCGCGAGGGCGGGCCGATCGAGGAAATCCAGCCCGGCGACGTGGTTCGCTTCGAGCCGGGCGAGAAGCACTGGCACGGCGCGGCACCCACCACCGCCATGACCCACATCGCCATCCAGGAGGCGCTCGACGGCAAGGCGGTCGACTGGATGGAGCATGTCAGCGACGCGCAGTACCAGGCCTGATCGCCGGAGCCAGCGTCCTCGCGCTGATCGTGCGGCCGCGCAAGGCGGCGCAGCCGGTTGCGACCTGCGCGAACGCCTGAGCGCAGGGGCAGGCCGACGGCGTCCAACAGGAATCGAAAGGAGCAAGAAAATGCAAAAACGCACACTCGGAAACAGCGGCCTGGAAGTCTCGGCTCTCGGGCTCGGCTGCATGGGCATGACCTCGGCCTACGGTCCGCCGGCCGTGAGGGGCGATATGATCGCCCTCCTGCGGACAGCGGTGGACCTTGGCGTAACCTTGTTCGACACGGCCGAAGCCTATGGTCCGTTCGCCAACGAGGAGCTGGTGGGCGAAGCGCTGGCACCGTTGCGGGACAAAGTGGTGATTGCCACCAAGTTCGGCTTCGACATCAACCTCGAAACGGGTGAGCGCAGCGGCGGCCTGAACAGCAGACCGGACCACATCAGGGCGGTCGCGGAGGCTTCGCTGAAGCGCCTCGGGACCGATCGCATCGATATCCTGTATCAGCATCGCGTTGACCCTGACGTGCCGATCGAGGATGTCGCCGGCGCGGTGAAGGCGCTGGTCGCGGAAGGCAAGGTCAAGCATTTCGGGCTCTCCGAAGCCGGCGCGCAGACAATCAGGCGCGCGCACGCCGTCCACCCGGTCACGGCGGTGCAGAGCGAATACTCCCTGTGGTACCGGGGGCCCGAGGCGGAGATCCTGCCAACGCTGGAGGAGCTCGGCATCGGTTTCGTTCCCTTCAGCCCGCTGGGAGCAGGCTTTCTGACGGGCAAGATGGATGCGAACACGACGTTCGCCAGCACCGACTTCCGCGCCAGTGTGCCCCGCTTTGCCCCCGAGGCGCTGAAGGCGAACGTAGCGCTGGTCGATTTGCTGCGCACTGTGGCGGCGGCGAAAGGCGCCACCCCGGCGCAGATCGCGCTTGCCTGGCTGCTGGCCCAGAAGCCGTGGATCGTGCCGATCCCTGGCACCACCAAGCTGCACCGTCTGGAGGAGAACCTCGGATCCGCGGCCATCGCGCTTGCGCCGGAGGAACTCAGGGATATCGACGAGGCCGCCTCGCGGATCACCTTGAAGGGCGCTCGCTTGCCGCAAGCGGTGCTGGACATGACGAACCGCTAGGAAAGGAGAACAACAATGCAGAAGCGCACACTTGGAACAAGCGGTCTCGAAGTCTCGGCCATCGGGCTGGGCTGCATGGGGATGAGCCAGTCATACGGGCAACCGATGGAGACGCCGGATGCCGTCCGCCTGATCCGCTCCGCGTTCGAGCGCGGCGTCACCTTCTTCGACACCGCCGAGGTCTATGGCCCGTTCAAGAACGAGGAGGTCGTCGGTGAGGCGCTGCAGCCAATCCGCGACCAGGTGGTGATCGCCACCAAGTTCGGCATCGACATCGCCGGTACGGCCGGACATGACGGCATGGACAGCCGGCCGGAGCATATTCGCGACGTCGTCGAGGCCTCGCTCAAACGGCTGAGAACCGACCACATCGATCTCCTCTATCAGCACCGCGTCGATCCGGTCGTGCCCATCGAAGAGGTGGCCGGCACGGTGAAGGACTTGATCAGCCAGGGCAAGGTCAAGCATTTCGGCCTCTCCGAGGCGGGCGTGCGCACCATCCGTCGCGCGCATGCGGTGCAGCCGGTCGCGGCTCTGCAAAGCGAATACTCGCTGTGGTGGCGTGAACCCGAGGAGGCGATCCTGCCGATCCTCGAGGAACTGGGGATCGGTTTCGTGCCCTTCAGCCCGTTGGGCAAAGGCTTCCTCACCGGCGCCATCAACGCCAGCACGACGTTCGACAGCAGCGACTTCCGCAACACCGTCCCGCGTTTTGCGGAGGACGCCAGGCGAGCGAACCAGGCACTGGTCGATGCGATCGTCGCGATCGCGGCCGGGAAGAAGGTGACCCCGGCGCAGGTCGCGCTCGCCTGGCTGCTGGCGCGGAAGCCGTGGATCGTTCCGATCCCCGGCACCACGAAGCTCAATCGCCTCGAGGAGAACATCGGATCGGCCGCCGTTGCGCTGACCGCGGACGACCTTGCCAACATCGAGAATGTGGTCTCGGCAATTGCCGTGCGGGGCGAGCGCTACTCCCCGCAACAGGCGGCAAGGATCGATCGCTGAGTCACGCGCCAGGGAGAGCGAGATGAGCCAGTCAGGCCTGTTTTCAAGACGAGGTGCGCTCATGACCGCGCTTGCATTGCCACTGAGTGCTGGATTGGGCGCCGGATCGAGCCGGCCCGCCACCGCGTCGAACGCGCGGCAAGCGGGCGGCGCCAAGGTCCTGGTGGCGTACTACACCCGCACCGGCAACACGCGTGTCATCGCGCGACAGATCAGCCGGGCTCTCGGAACGGACATTTTCGAGATCCGCACCGTCGATCCCTATCCGGAAGACTATGAGGAGCAGGTCGCGGTGGCGGAACAGCAGCGGGTGTCCGGTTTCGAACCGCCGCTCGCAGCCACGGTGCCGGATATCGGATCCTACGAGACGGTGTTCCTGGGATTTCCGATCTGGGGCATGACCGCGCCCGCGGTGATCCGCTCCTTCCTGGCGAAACACGATCTGTCGGGCAAGACACTGGTGCCGTTCATCACCCATGGCGGCTACGGAATCGGGCAGAGCCTGAAGGTCCTCGCCGACCATGCGCCAGGGGCGCGACTCATCGAAGGCTTTTCCAAACAGTGCGACCAGGAGCGCGAGACGCTGGAACAGGTCACACGCTGGCTCGGCAAGGTCGAAGTGCCCGGCTGAGCCACCACATCAAGGGCGTGCTCTATGGCATCGCGGCCGCGTTGCCGCGCAAAAGAGCGGCCACATCATCAGCGTGATCCTGTTCGGCCGACGGCGCAGGAGTATCGAGGGCACAAGGATCGTGCCCGGATCGGATGGCAGTGTCTCAGCTTGGACTCTGGCTTTCCGCGAACTCGCGTCTCGCGGCGGTGAAAACCTCGCGGGCGGCGTCCGCATTCATGACGGCGATTGCAAGACCGATGACAATGTCCGGCCAAGCCGAGTTCCACACAAATGCCGTGACCAGGCCGGCGGCGATGATTGCGACATTCGCCAGGACATCGTTGCGCGCCGACAGGAATGCTGCGTGGGTGAGGCTGCCGCTGTGATGCCGATAGCGAGCGAGCATGAGCGCGCATGACAGGTTGACGAGGATCGCGCCAGCGGCGGTCAGCGTCAGTGGAACGGGCGCTGGCGGAATTGGAACGTTGAACTTCTCCCAGGCCGTCCAAAGTGTTGCCAAGGCCGGGACCAGGAGTACCCCCGCCAGCGCCATTCCGAGCCGTGCTCGATTGCGGATGGTCCAGCCCAGCGCGACCATGATCAGCAGGTTGACGGAGGCATCCTCGAGAAAATCGATGCTGTCCGCGAACAGCGATACCGAACCGATCCAGACGGCTACGGCAAACTCGATTCCGAAATAGCCAAGGTTCAGGATGGCGACCATCCGCACCGTCTTGTTCAGCGTCCCGGTCATATCTTGTTCCATCGATCAATTGCCGTTACGGCAAGGCATATAGAGCGATTCCATGCTCGGCGGGCCTGAAGGCCAGGACCGCGCCGCCGATATGGGACATTACCGGTCGAGCGGCCGTCTTGACAGCGCCGCTGCTCCTGTTCCAGCTTGACGCCATGCTCGTCCTTGCGCCCGCCAACACCAAGCGACGCCGTTCCCGCACAGTGCGGAGCGGCAAGCTGATCGCGCGACGACAAAGACCGGCCTGATAGATCCGGTTCGTTCGTTTCCCAGCCCCGCCCGCGACACCCCGGCGGGGTTTTCCATGTCTGGAGCATTGTGATGACCATCGATACTTCCATCCGGCTTCGGCCGGCCGAACCCGCTGATGCCGCAGCCATCAGGGACATCGTGCGCGCCGCCTACGCCAAGTGGGTGCCGGTGATCGGCCGCGAGCCGCTGCCGATGCGCGCCGACTACGACAAGGCCGTTGCCGGGCATCCGTTCGATCTCGCCGTCGAGGAGGACCGCATTGTCGGGATGATCGAAACCATGCTGGCCGAGGATCATCTCTGGATCGAGAATGTCTGCGTCGCGCCGCTGGCGCAGGGCAGGGGGATCGGCCGGCTGCTGCTGGAACAGGCCGAGCGCAGGGCGATTGAAGCGGACCGCAGCGAGCTTCGCCTGCTGACCAATGGCGCCTTCGAGGCCAATGTATCGCTGTACAAACGGCACGGCTATGTGATCGACCGCGAAGAGCCATTCATGGGCGGTATGACGGTCTATATGAGCAAGAAACTGGCGCAATAGCCGGCAATCGGAAGGGCGGAACCCGATAATGACTGCCAGGATCAGATTGAAGCAACTTCCCAGGCTTTACGCGATTTCGCGGCTGGAGCCGGGCGACGCCATTCCCAGTTGGGCGGACGGGCCCGGCTTCGTCAGCATCACCAGGACCGACGTCGAACTTTCGATCGTCTGCCTGCAGGATCGCGTGCCGGATGCCGTCAGGCAGGACAGCGACTGGGTCGCATTCAAATTCGAAGGACCGTTTGCCTTCGGCGAAACCGGTATCGTGCTGTCGGTCATCAGGCCGTTGTCGGAAAACGGGTTGGGCATCTTCGTGGTGTCCACCTTCGATGGCGACCATCTTCTGGTGAAAGCGACGGATCAGGCCGCCGCGAGGCGACTTCTGGTCGAGGCTGGACATAAATTGCTGTAGTCCATCCTCACCAGGCCTGGTGCTGGCCACTGGCTCAACGACTGGCGCGCTGGCTCAACCACTTCGGGGGTTGCGTTTGACAGCGCCGTTTGTGCATCGTTATTTCTGGCCAGATATGACGGTCGGCACGGCCACGCGGCGCACCCCCAAGGGAGAAAACCATGTCACACAATCTGCAGTTCTATATCGATGGCGCGTGGGTCGATCCTGTCGTGCCCAACACGCTCGATGTCATCGATCCGTCGAACGAGGATGTTTTCGCGCAGATCTCGCTGGGCTCCAAGGCCGATGTCGACAAGGCGGTGGCCGCCGCCAAGCGCGCTTTCAACATTTTCGGTTTCACGTCGGTCGAAGAGCGGCTCGATATCCTGAACCGTGTCATAGAGGTCTACAAGAAGCGCAGCGCCGATCTGGCGCTGGCCGTGTCGCGCGAGATGGGCGCGCCGCGCCAGTTCGCGCTCGACAGCCAGGTCGGTGTCGGGCTGGCGCATCTGCAGAAGATGGCCGAAGTGCTGAAGTCGTTCCAGTTCCGCCACGTCAAGGGCTCGTCGCTGATCGTCAAGGAACCGATCGGCGTCGTCGGCCTGATCACGCCGTGGAACTGGCCGCTGAACCAGATCACCTGCAAGGTCGGTCCGGCACTCGCCGCCGGCTGCACCATGGTGCTGAAGCCTTCCGAAATCGCGCCGCTCGACGCCATCATCTTCGCCGAGATCATCGACGAGGCCGGCGTGCCGAAGGGCGTCTTCAACCTCGTCAACGGTGACGGTCCGGGCGTCGGCCAGGCGCTGTCCAGCCACCCCGACATCGACATGATGTCGTTCACCGGCTCGACGCGGGCCGGCATCCTGGTGGCCAAGGCCGCCGCCGACACGGTCAAGCGCGTGCATCAGGAGCTTGGCGGCAAGTCGGCCAACATCCTGTTCCCGGATGTCGACCTCGCCACCGCCGTCACCAAGGGCGTCGCCGGCTGCTTCGGCAACAGCGGCCAGTCCTGCAACGCGCCGACGCGCATGTTCGTGCCGCGCGACCGCCACGACGAGGCGGCTGGCTATGCCAAGGCAGCGGCGGAAAAGTTCACCGTCGGCCCCGCTGACGGCGCCAACACCAAGCTTGGCCCTGTCGTCAGCCAGGTCCAGTTCGACAAGATCCAGGACCTGATCCAGAGCGGCATCGACGAAGGCGCCACGCTGGTGGCGGGCGGTCCCGGCCGGCCGGCAGAACTCAACCGCGGCTATTACATCCGGCCGACGGTGTTCGCCGACGTCACGCACGACATGCGCATCGCGCGCGAGGAAATCTTCGGGCCGGTGCTGGCGATCATGCCCTATGACACCGTCGAACAGGCGGTCAAGCAAGCCAACGACACCGTCTATGGCCTGGCCTCCTACATCCAGGCCAAGGACATCAAGAAGGCGCGCGACGTGGCGGCGCGCATGCGCTCCGGCAATGTCTACATCAATTACCCGACCTGGGACGCCGGCCTGCCGTTCGGCGGCTACAAGCAGTCGGGCAATGGCCGCGAATATGCCGAATACGGGCTCGAGGATTTCCTCGAGATCAAGGGCATCGCGGGTTATGAGGCGGCGGAGTAGGCAGCGCGCGCCGTCCGTTCGACACGGCACTCGGCCTGTTGGAGCCGGACCATTGCGAAGGTGGGCGCCGCCCCTCATCGCCATGCCGGGCACTTCTCCCCGTATAGTGACGGGGAGAAGGGGCTGGCGCAATGCTGGCGCCCTACTTGCAACGCTGGTGATTGGCGAAACCAGCGATGATAGCGCCCCTCTCCCCGTCACTATACGGGGAGAGGATGCCGGCAGGCAGGTGAGGGGCGGCACTAGGCTCGGCGATTGGCAGTCTCCCTTACAAGTTCGGAACGTTCATTGATCAGAAAGGCGTTGCCCTGCGACCTCATCCTTGCCATTTGGCAAATACATGCTATATCTCTGCCAATAGCGAGGGAGCAAAATGCAGCTTCAGCCCATTGTCACGACACCGTCCACGGTTGGCAGCGTCATCACCGACGACGAGGCGGGCGCGCTGGCGCGCACCACGGTCAACCTGTTCAAGGCCTGGAATCTCACCGATGGCGAGGCCTGCATCCTGCTCGGCGGCATGTCGGCGCGCACTTGGGCACGTTGGAAGACTGGGGCCCGCTGGAAGGAAGGCGGCATCGGCAGGATCGACCGCGACCTGCGCACCCGCATGGCGCATCTGATGGGCATCCACAAGGGCCTGCGCTACCTGTTCAAGGAGCCGGCGCGCGGCTACGCCTGGATCCGCAAGCCCAATGCCACGTTCGGCGGCCAGTCGGCCCTCGACCTGATGTTGCGCGGAGAAATCGCCGATCTCGCCGCGATGCGCGAATGGCTCGATGCGGAGCGTGGTGCATGGTGAGTGGGCTTGCGGTCCGGCGCCGCGTCGACTGGCACCAGACCTTCCGCATCATCCGCTCCATCCATCCCCCGATCGACCTCTTCGAGGACATTGCCGACCCGCGCGACTGGGAGGCGCTGGCCGCCGTCGAGGAGAAGACGAACCCGCGCATCCGGCTCGAACTCGGCGACCTCGGCAAGGTGCCGGCCGCAAGGCGGGTTTCCGGCCCCGGTGCCAGCTTCGTGATGGCGCCCTTCGTGCATTGTTCGACGCTGCGGCCTGGCCGGTTCTCGGATGGCAGCTACGGGATCTATTATGCCGGCGACAGCGAGGAGGTGGCGCTGGCCGAAACCATCCACCACCATCAGAAATTCATGCGCGCCACCAACGAGGATGCGGGCTGGACGGCGGATTTCCGCGTGCTGATCGGCAGCGTCGACCGCGACCTCGACGATGTGAACGCGGTGCCCGGCGTGCTCGACCCGGACGACTACACGGCGTCGCAGGCGGAAGGGCGGGCCCTGCGGGCCGCCGGCAGCGACGGGCTGGTGTGGACCAGCGTGCGCAGGCGGGGCGGGGGCTGCATCGGTATCTTCTGGCCGGACGCGATCACCGTTCCGGTCCAGGGCCGGCATTACAGCTACCACTGGGACGGCGCCCGCGTGGATTTCGTGCGCCAGCACGATACGGGAAAGGTGCTGGCGGTCGTGTAATGGCAGGCCAGAGCGCCGCCTCCAGATCGCTTTACAGATCGCGACAAAGTCGATATCCACAGATCCATAAATCCAAGGATTCGGATATATGGATAAAAAAGGCACGTTGAAGGCGCTGGCCGCGCTTGGCCAGGAGACACGGCTGGATGTCTTCCGGCTGCTGGTGCGCGCCGGGCCGGAAGGCATTGCGGCGGGCGAGATCGCCACGAGGCTGGATACGGTCCAGAACACCATGTCGGCGCATCTGAAGGTGCTGGCCCATGCCGGGCTGATCCGCCCCGAACGCGACGGCCGGACCGTGCGCTACGTCGCCGACATGACCGGCTTCCGCGACCTTTTGGCCTACTTGATGGAAGACTGCTGCAACGGCGCGCCGGAGCTCTGCCGTCCCGTCATCAATGCCGTGGCATGCGGCTGTTAATCTTGTGTGGGAGCAATCGCCGATGAGCAATCCGACATTCAGCGTCCTGTTTCTGTGCACCGGCAATTCGGCCCGGTCGATCCTTGCCGAAGCGATCCTCAACCGTGTCGGCACCGGAAAGTTCAAGGCCTATTCGGCCGGATCGCAGCCGAAAGGCGAGGTGCATCCTTACGCGCTGCAATTGCTGAAAAGCCTCAACTACGACACGTCTTTCGCCCGCTCGAAGAGCTGGGAAGAGTTCGCGGTTCCCGGCGCGCCGGAGATGAACTTCGTCTTCACGGTCTGCGACAACGCCGCCAATGAGTCCTGTCCGATCTGGCCAGGCCAGCCGATGACGGCACATTGGGGCATTCCCGATCCCGCTGCCGTGGAAGGCACGGAGGCCGAAAAGCATCTCGCCTTCGCCGAAGCCTACCGCATGCTCAACAACCGGATCTCGACCTTCGTCAGTTTGCCGGTGAACATGGTCGACAAGCTCGCCTTGCAGAAGCGGCTGGACGAGATCGGCCGCAACCTGCCGAAGGCCGGCTGAGCCAAGGAACCCAATCATGACCGATCACGCTCTGAACGCTGGCGAGGCGCCGAGCCCCGGCATCGGCTTCGTCGAGAAATACCTGACGGTGTGGGTGGCGCTGTGCATCGTCGCAGGTGTGGCGCTCGGCCATTGGCTGCCAGGGGTGTTCGGCGCCATCGCGGCGGCCGAGATCGCCAGGGTCAACATTCCCGTCGCCGTGCTGATCTGGCTGATGATCGTGCCGATGCTGTTGCGTGTCGATTTCGCCTCGCTGGCCAGCGTCGGCACCTATTGGCGCGGCATCGGCGTGACGCTGTTCATCAACTGGGCGGTGAAGCCGTTCTCGATGGCGCTGCTGGGCTGGCTCTTCATCGGCTGGCTGTTGCGGCCGTGGCTTCCGGCCGCGCAGATCGATTCCTACATCGCCGGGCTGATCATCCTGGCCGCGGCCCCTTGCACGGCAATGGTGTTCGTCTGGTCGAACCTGACGCGCGGCGAGCCGAATTTCACGCTGTCGCAAGTGGCGCTCAACGACGCGATCATGATCGTCGCCTTCGCGCCCATCGTCGGGCTGCTGCTCGGCCTGTCGGCGATCACCGTGCCATGGGGCACGCTGGTGCTGTCGGTGGCGCTCTACATCGTCCTGCCGGTGATCGTCGCGCAGCTGGTCCGCGCCCGGCTGCTGGCGGCGAAGGGGCAGGGCGGGCTCGATGCGCTGCTGGCCGCGCTGCAGCCCTTGTCACTGGTTGCCCTGCTGGCGACGCTGGTGCTGCTGTTCGGCTTCCAGGGCGAGCAGATCATCGCGCAGCCGCTGGTGATCGCGCTGCTGGCGGTGCCGATCCTGATCCAGGTCTATTTCAACTCCGGCCTCGCCTATCTGCTCAACCGCATCACAGGCGAGCGGCACTGCGTGGCCGGGCCATCGGCGCTGATCGGCGCGTCGAACTTCTTCGAACTGGCGGTGGCGGCGGCGATCGCCCTGTTCGGGCTGAATTCGGGGGCGGCGCTGGCGACCGTCGTCGGCGTCCTCATCGAGGTTCCGGTCATGCTGTCGGTGGTGTGGATCGTCAACCGCAGCAAGGGCTGGTACGAAGAGGGCGCCGCCGTCAGCAACACCATGTCGACGGAGAGGGCCGCGAAATGACCGTCATCATCTATCACAATCCGGCCTGCGGCACGTCGCGCAACACGCTGGCGATCATCCGGCAGTCCGGCGAGGAGCCGGAGGTCATCGAATATCTGAAGACGCCGCCGTCACGGCAAAGACTGCTCGACCTGATCGCGGCGATGGGCATGACACCGCGCGAGTTGCTGCGCGAGAAGGGCACGCCCTATGCCGAACTCGGCCTAGCCGATCCGAAATGGTCCGATGACGAGCTGCTCGATTTCATGCTGGCGCATCCGATCCTGATCAACCGGCCGATCGTGGTCAGCCCGCTCGGTGTCGTGCTGGCACGGCCGTCGGAAAAGGTGCTCGACATCCTGCCCAACCCGCAGATCGGCGCGTTCACCAAGGAGGATGGCGAGGTGGTCATCGCGGGCAAGCGCGCCGGCTGATCATATTTCCATATTTTTCGAAATAGGGTTGACGGCTCGAAAAACGCCGCGTAGCTTATTTCCATGAAACTCGAAAAAGCAGCCTCCCAGCTCGAAGCGCTCGGCAACCCGACGCGGCTTCAGCTTTACCGCATCCTGGTGCGCGCCGGCGAGGGCGGGCTGCCCGTGGGCAGCGTCCAGGGCAAGCTCGACATTCCGTCCTCGACGCTGTCGCATCACCTCAAGCGGCTGGTCGACACCGGCCTCGTGACGCAGGAGCGGCAAGCGACGACGCTGATCTGCCGCGCCAACTATCCCGGCATGAATGCACTGATCGGCTATCTCGCCGACGAGTGCTGCGCCGATGCCAGCTGCGCGCCCGCCGTCGGCAAGGCGCTGGCTTGATTTTTTTGCCCCAATAATTCGAAGATACCGGAAGGATCGAACCAATGGACATGATGGCAAACCTTCCCGTCGCGGTAATCGGCGCGGGCCCGGTCGGTCTCGCCGCCGCCGCGCATCTCATCCAACGCGGCATCCGCCCGCTCATCCTGGAACGCGGCGAAAGCGTTGGCGCGGCACTGCTCGAATGGGGCCATGTGCGGGTGTTCTCGCCTTGGGAATACAATATCGACGCGGCGGCGCGGGCGCTGCTCGACCGCTCCGGCTGGACGGCGCCGGCCCTGCGGGGCCTGCCGACCGGCGGCGAGATCGTGCGCGATTATCTGGCGCCGCTCGCCGCACTTCCCGCTATCGCCGACAATCTGAAGCTCGGCGCCGAGGTCACCGCGATCACCCGCCAGGGACATGACAAGGTCGCCAATGAGGGACGCAAGGACGCCCCCTTCGTCATCCGCTATCGCGATGCCGGCGGCGAGCACCGCGTTCTCGCCCGCGCCGTCATCGACGCGTCCGGAACATGGTGGCGGCCGAACCCGATCGGCGTCGACGGGTTGCCGGTTCCCGGCGAAGGCGCGGCCGCGGCGCGCATCGCCTATGGCATTCCCGACGTGGTCGGCAAGGCGAGAAAAGACTATGCGGGCAAGCGCGTCCTCGTCATCGGCGGCGGCCACTCGGCCATCAATGTCGCGCTGGCGCTGATGGAGCTGCGGGCCGCGGCACCGGGCACCGAGATCTTCTGGGCGTTGCGCCACGGCAGCGTCGAGAGATTGCTTGGCGGCGGGCTGAACGACCAGTTGCCGGAACGCGGCGCGCTTGGTCTGGCCGCCAAGCAGGCGATGGCGGATGGCCGGCTGAACATGCTGGCGCCTTTCGCCGTCAACGGCATCGCAATGCAGGGCGAGGGGCTCGCCGTCGACGCCAGCCTGGCCGGCAAGCCGTTCAGCCTTTTCGTCGACCGTATCGTCGTCACCACCGGCTTCCGGCCCGACCTGTCCTTCCTCGGCGAAATCCGCATTGCGCTCGATCCCGTTGTCGAAGCGCCACCGGCGCTGGCGCCGCTGATCGATCCGAATTTTCACTCCTGCGGCACGGTCCCGGCGCATGGCATCACGGAGCTTGCCCATCCCGAACCCGGCTTCACCATCGTCGGCTCGAAATCCTACGGCCGCGCCCCGACCTTCCTGATGGCGACCGGCTACGAGCAGGTCCGCTCCGTGGTCGCCGACATTGCCGGCGACCATGTTGCGGCCCGCGAGGTGCATCTGGTGCTGCCCGAGACCGGCGTGTGCAGCGCCGATGTCGTGGCGGGACCAGAGGACCGTGCCGGCTGCTGCGGCGGCCCTGCCCCCGCCAGTGTCGATGCCTGCTGTGTCAGGGATGCCGACGCCAAGGCAAGTGGCGCATCGGGCTGCGGCTGCGCAACCGTGCCGACCGGCACCGAGGCGAGAAAAGCCGTGGCGGCCGGCGTCGATGCCTGACCGGTCTTTCCTGCGCAAGGCGATCTGGGGGCTCGGGCTGACCCAGATCATCGGCTACGGCACGCTCTATTACAGCTTCTCGATCCTGGCGCCGGCCATGGCCAGGGAATTCAACCTCACGCAAGGCTGGGTGTTCGGCGCCCTGTCCGCCTCGCTGTTCGCCGGCAGCCTGTTCGCGCCGACGGCGGGGCGCTGGGCCGACCGCTTCGGCGCCGGGCGCATCATGACCATCGGCTCGGTCGCGGCGGCCACGGCGCTGGCGCTGTGCGCCGTGTCGCCCGGCCGGGTGACGTTCGTTCTCGCGCTGCTGGCGATGGAGCTGGCTTCCAGTTTCGTCCTCTACAGCGCCGCCTTCGTGGCGATCGTGCAGATCGGAGTCCCCCGGCCGCAACGCAGCATCACCCATTTGACGCTTATCGCGGGGTTCGCCTCGACCCTGTTCTGGCCGCTGACCTCGGCGCTGCATGCCCATCTGACATGGCGCGAGGTCTATCTGCTGTTCGCGGCGCTCAATCTCGGGCTCTGCCTGCCGATCCACGCCTGGCTGATGCGCCTGTCGCGCCGCCACGCGACGGCCGCGCCGCAAGGCGAGGGACGAGCCCTGGCGCATGAAGCGGGCGCGCCGCTCGATGCGCGGGGCGGACGGGTGGCGTTTCTCCTCATGCTGGCGGGTTTCGCCACCGAGGGTTTCGTGCTGTCGGCGATCCTCATCCACATGGTGCCGCTGACGGCGGCACTTGGGCTGGGCACCGCCGGCCTCTTCGTTTCGACCCTGTTCGGGCCGGCGCAGGTCGCCAGCCGGCTGGTCAACATGCTGTTTGGCGGGCGCCTTCAGCAAACGCATCTCGCCGTCATCGCCGCATCGCTGCTCACAGCCGGGCTGTGCGCGCTGCTGCTGACCACGCCATGGCTGCCCGGCGCTTTCCTGTTCGTGTTCCTGTTCGGCCTCGGCTCCGGCCTCACCAGCATCGTCGGCGGCACCTTGCCGCTGGAGCTCTTCGGCCGCGAAGGCTATGGCGCGCGGCTGGGCTGGGCGAGTGCGGCCCGCCAGTTCACATCGTCCTTCGCGCCGTTCGCGCTCGCCTTCATGATGGCGCGGACATCCGTCGCCAATTCGCTGTGGGTGCTGGCGGTCGTCGCCGCGACCGGCGTGATCGCCTTCCTCGCCATCGCGCTTTTGAGACGGCGCACCGGCCGGGTCGCGTTCGCGATTGGCGGCAGTCCGGAAGAGGCGGCCTGAAGCGCGTCGGGGTGCGGTATCCTCAATGCCTGAGTATCTTGCCTAGAAAAGCCCGGCTGCGGTGGGTCCTGGGGTGCGAGAAGAACTCGTCCGGGGTGCCGCTTTCGACGATGGCGCCGGCGGTTCCGGCCCGACCTGTCCTTTCCCAGCAAAATCCGCATCGCGTTCGACCCCGCCGTCGAAGTGCCGCCGGCGCCGACGCCGGTGAGCGCATGGCATCACGGCGCTTGCCCGTCCCGAGGAAGCGTTCGCACACGCCCGTCCGCGGATACGGGCCTCCGCGCCCGAGGCATTGATTCCGGCACCGTGCCATTGGGGACAGCCGTTTTCTCCGATCGCCGGCAAGAATGGAATGGTTTTCCTGCCATATCGTCTCTACCCGATCTATATATCGGTTGAGATCGATGCAGGTGAAGATGGACCACGACATCATATTGAAGGCGCTGGCGCATCCGTTTCGGCGGGACGTGCTGGCGTGGTTGAAGGAGCCCGAACAGCACTTCGCCGCGCAGGCGCATCCACTCGAAATGGGCGTCTGCGCCAGCCAGTTCGACAATCGCGGCCTGGCGCAGTCCAGCGTTTCGGCACATCTGGCGACGCTGGCGTCGGCCGACCTCGTCACCACACGGCGGGTCGGCCAATGGGTGTTCTACAAGCGCAACGAAGAAACCATCGCCGCCTTCCAGGCCGCTCTGTCCGATCTCTGACGATCCTCCCCCATCCCCCCGTGAAAGGCTTTTTCTCATGACTACACTCTTTGATCCGCTGCAGGTTGGCGACCTGGCGCTGGCGAACCGCATCGTCATGGCGCCGCTGACGCGCAATCGCTCACCCAATGCGGTACCCGGCGACCTCTCGGTCACCTATTATGGTCAGCGCGCCACGGCCGGGCTGATCGTGACGGAGGCCACCGCCATCAGCCATCAGGGCCAGGGTTATGCCGACGTGCCCGGCCTCTATGGGGCCGACCAGCTTGCCGGCTGGAAGCGCGTCACGGACGCGGTCCATAGAGCCGGCGGCAAGATCGTGGTCCAGCTCTGGCATGTCGGACGCATCTCGCACGATACGCTGCAGCCCGGCGGCGGCAAGCCGGTGGCGCCGTCGGCGATCAGGGCAAAGTCCAAGACTTTCCTGGTCAAGCCGGATGGCAGCGGCGAGTTCGTCGAGACCTCCGAGCCGCGCGCGCTCGATGCGGCCGAAATTCCCGGCATCGTCGACGATTTTCGCCGCGCCGCCAAGGCGGCGATCGAGGTAGCGGGTTTCGACGGCGTCGAGATCCATGGCGCCAATGGCTATCTCGTCGACCAGTTCCTGCGCTCGGGCACCAACCATCGCACCGATGATTATGGCGGGTCGATCGAGAACCGGACGCGCTTCCTGTTCGAGGTGGTCGACGCGGTCGCGGATGCTGTCGGCGCCGGCAGGACGGGGATCAGGCTGTCGCCGGTGACGCCCGCCAACGACACTTCGGATGCCGATCCGCAGCCGCTGTTCAACCACGTGGTGGAGGGCCTGGGCCGTCGCGGCCTCGCCTATATCCATATCGTCGAAGGGGCGACCGGCGGCGCGCGCGACTTCAGCCAGGGCGACAAGCCGTTCGACTACGCGGAACTGAAGGCCACCTATCACAAGGCGGGCGGACGAGGCGCCTGGCTGGTGAACAATGGCTATGACAAGGAACTGGCCGAAAAGGCCGTTGCCGACGGCAAGGCGGACCTTGTCGCGTTCGGCAAGCTGTTCATCGCCAATCCCGACCTCGTCAGCCGGCTGAAGCGGAACGCCGAACTCAACGCCCCCGACAAGGCGACCTTCTATGGCGGCGACGCCAGGGGCTATACGGACTATCCGACGGCAGCCTGAGCTATCCAACCGGACGGTTTGCCCTTTCGCCCGCAGCGGAGGGGCAGCCGGTCGGCCTGTCGCGACGACCCATGACATTCGGCCCGGACGGCGTACGGATCCGTTGCAAGGCAACACCATTCTTCGATTGGCACGACGGTCGGACTGATTGACGGGGAGCGCCGAGAAGGCGCTCCCTGTCGCCGCCCTCAATGCCTGAGGATCTTGCTCAGGAAGGCCCGGCTGCGATCTGTCTTCGGGTGCGAGAAGAACTCGTCCGGCGTGCCGCTTTCGACGATGGCGCCGGCGTCCATGAACACCACGCGCTGGGCGACCTTGCGGGCAAAGCCCATCTCATGCGTCACCACCATCATGGTCATGCCTTCCTCGGCGACCGCCACCATGACATCGAGCACTTCGGAAATCATCTCGGGGTCGAGCGCCGAGGTCGGTTCGTCGAACAGCATGATCTTGGGCCGCATGCCGAGGCAGCGCGCGATCGCCACGCGCTGCTGCTGGCCGCCGGAAAGCTGCGCCGGGTAGGCGTCGACCTTGTCGGCGAGACCGACCTTGGCCAGCAATTCGCGCCCGGCCTTTTCGGCCTCGGGGCGCGGGATCTTGCGGACATGGATCGGGGCGAGCGTGACGTTCTCGAGCGCGGTCTTGTGCGGGTAGAGATTGAACGACTGGAAGACGAAGCCGATCTCGGTGCGCAACTGCGTCATGTTGGTGGCGGGGTCGCCCAGGCGCTGGCCGTCGACAATGAGATCGCCGTCCTTGATCGTCTCCAGGCCGTTGATGCAGCGGATCAGCGTGCTCTTGCCCGAGCCGCTCGGGCCGCAGACGACGACAACTTCGCGCGGCTCGACGCTGAGCGTGATGTCCTTCAGCACGTTGAGCGCGCCGAACCATTTGTTGACGCCGCGAAAGTCGATCATGCCGGTTCTCGTCATGCTTTCTGGCCTTTTGGGATTCGATGTCACAATTGCACCTCGCCATGGGCCGCGCCCATGCGGCGTTCGAGCCGGCGGGCCAGCATGATCAGGGGATAGCAGACGATGAAATAGCCGACGCCGACGAGGAAGAACACCAGCAGGCCGTTCGGCACACGCTGCACCACCAGCCAGCCGACGCGGGTGAGGTCGGTGAGCCCGATCGCCGAGACGACCGAGGAATCCTTGATCAGCAGCACATATTGCCCGACCAGCGGCGGCAGCACGATGCGCATCGCCTGCGGCAGCACCACCTGGCGCATGCGCTGCCAGCGCGACAGGCCCGACGCCAGTGCCGCCTCGACCTGGCCGGTCGGCACGGAGCGGATGCCGGCGGCGACGATCTCGCAGATGAAGCAGGCGGCCAGATTGGTCAGCGCGATGATGCCGGCGGTAAAGGCGTCGAGCTCGATGCCGAACTCCGGCAGGATGAAGAAGATCAGGAAGATCTGCACCAGGAACGGCGTGCCGCGGATCAGGTCGACCCAGGCGCCGATCACCGAGCTGATCAGCCGGTTGCCGCCGGTCCGCAAGATGCCGAGGCCGAAGCCGAGCAGGGTGCCGAGCACCAGGCTGATCAGCGACAGCACCACCGTCATGCCGAGGCCGCGCAAGGCGAGGGGATAGGAGCCGGCGAGGCTGAGGAACTGTTGCCAGATCATGTGCGCGCCCCCGCCCTGCCGAGCCAGCGGCTGGACAGAACTGCCAGTCCCTTCAGGCAGTAATAGAGCAAGAGGTAGAAAGCGGCGATGGTGAGAAACCCTTCCGCCGGCATGAAGCGGTCGGAGGCGAGCAACTGGCCGGCGCGCGTCAGCTCTGCGACCGAGATCAGCGACAGCAGCGCCGAATCCTTGACCAGCACGATCGCCTGGCCGAGCAGCGGCGGGATCGTCACCTTGAAGGCTTGCGGCAGGATGACGAGGCGCATGCGCTGGACGTAGGTCATGCCCGAGGCGACGCTGGCTTCGACCTGGCCGCGCGAGATCGACAGGATGCCGGCGCGAATGATTTCAGCGACATAGGCGCCGCTGTTCAGCGACAGCGCGAGGATGCCGACGACCAATTCTGGCAGGACGAAGCCGAGCCGGGGCAGGCCGAAATAGAGGAAATAGAGCTGCGCCAGCAGGGGCGTGGCGCGCACGGCGTCGACATAGGCCTTGGCAGGCGCGCGAAACAGCCAGCCGCGCTGCAGGTTCATGGCGCACAGCACGATGCCGACGGCGAGCGCGCCGACAAAGGACAGCGCCGACAGCCAGACGGTCGTGATCAGGCCCTGCCCGAACAGAGGCAGGTATTCGACGATGGTGCGGAAGCTGAAGTTCTCGAGCATCGTTGGGTGAATTCCCTGAGGCGCCCAAGGGCGACGGACGAAGCAAGTGACGAAGCGAATTCCAGGCGGCTTCGCGGCGCCGAAGGCGCGCGCGAAACCGCGTGGATCTATCGCTGCTTAGTGATCCTTCTTCCAGGCGTCGGAATTGACCCAGTAGTCGAGGTTCTTCTGCAGGCGGCCGTCGATGCTGACCTGGTTGAGGAACAGGTTCATCCAGATCAACAGGTCCGGCTCGTCATAGCGGGTGGCGAAGGCAAGCGGCTCCTTCGACAAGAGGTCCGGCATGATGGTGAAGGTGCCGGCCGGGTAGGCGGTCGACTGGCCCTTGACCGCCGAGACGTCGTTGACGCCGCAATCGGCCTGGCCGTTGTTGACGGCGTCGAGCAGCAGCGGACCGCCGCCTTTGTAGCTCTTGATGTCGGCATCGGGGAAGGCCGTCTTGGCTTCCTTCTCGCCGGTGGCGCCCAACAGCACGGCGATCTTGGTGCCCTTGGCCTTGCAGTCCTCGGTGGTCTTGAACTTGCTGTCGGCCTTGGTGAAGACGGTGCTGCCCGTATACATGTAAGGCGTGGTGAAGGCGACCTTCATGCCGCGCGCCAGCGTCGGCGTCATGTCGGCGACCAGCAGGTCGGCCTTGCCCGAAAGCAGCGCCGGGATCAGGCCGTCCCAGTCGAAGTCAAGGAAGGTGATCTTGACGCCCATTTCCTTGGCCATCAGTTCGGCGAGTTCAACCGAACTGCCGGTGCGTTCGCCATTGGCGCCGACCAGCGAGAAGGGGGGACCTTGAGTCTGTACGGCGACGCGCAGTTCGCCGCGCTTGGTGATGTCGTCGAGCGCTCCGGCACTGGCTGCAGTGGTGAGCCCCGCGAGCGCAAGTCCGGCGATGAAAAGTCTGGCAATCTTCATGTGGCATTCCTCCCGTTGTGGTTGTTGTTTGCCCGCGGATTCCCTTGGGCTCCTTTTTTGAACGGCGGGCGCCATTGCCGGCGGCGGCCACCGTTCGAAAATCCTCAGTCCCAGGCCACCGTCTCGGCAACCTTGATGCCCCGCTTGGCCAGCTCGTCGAAGAAGGGTCCGTCGGGCACATGCAGCAGCGGATTGAGCAAGCCTGGTGCGGTGATCTCGCGCCGCGCCAGCATCTGCGCCACGATGCTGGCGGGATAGCCGACGCCGAGGCTCATGCCGAACAGGCCCGAAGCCAGGTCGCGCTCGATGATCAGGTCCGATGTCACCGTCTTGGCGCGGCCGCCTTCGAGGCCGGAGAAGACGTTGCGCATCACGCACAGGTCCTTCTCGCCGGGGCCGTACTGCAATTGCGGCCCGAGCAGCCGGCCGAGGAATTCGCGCGGGCTGACAGTGGTGCCGGCAATCTTGTCATCGGAGAGGAAGCCGAGCTCCTTCAGTGGCGCCCAGAACGCCGACCATCCGGGCCAGCGCAGCGTGTAGCGGCCCGAACGGCGCAGCCCCTTGGCGGCGGAGAGCATCTCGACATAGTGCAGCGCATCGCCATTGGGGAAGGCTTCCAGCCGGCCGAGGCCGGCGACCTCGATCTCGTGGATGAAATGACTGTCGTGCTGGCGGGCGGCCGGCACCTCGACGCGTTTCCCGTCCTCGATCATCACGCTGTCGCGGTTCTGGCTGACCAGGACCATGTCGAAGTTCCAGCTCACCTTGTAGCACAGCGGCTTGGCCATCGCCTTCGGCTCGGGGATGCCGCCGCAATAGGAATCGATTGATGTGATGGAGTCGAACTGCTTCGCGGCGCGCGCGTAGAGCACAAGGTCGATGCCGGGGTCGAGCCCGCATTCGGTCATGATCGGGACACCGGCCTGTTCGGCGGCCGGCGCCAGATCGGCGATGGCCTTGCCGTAATTGGTGGTGACCAGCGGCGTGCGCGTCGCGATCGCGGCCTGGACCGCCTCGCGCATCAGCGGCTGCGGCAACAGGTCGATGACGGCGTCGACATCCGCCAGCACGCCGGCCACAGCCGGGCCGATGGCGCCCTCGGGCACGACGAAGCGCACGCGGGCAAGGTCGGTCAGGCCGCCAAGCCGGGCCGCACCATCAGGTGCCGTGTCGACGCAAACCACTTCATCGACGCCGCTGGCGACCAGATCGGCGATCGCCGCCCGGCCTTGCAGGCCGAGGCCTCCGAGAACCGCGATCTTCATGCCGGCTCCTTGCGGTCGTCCGACCAGCAGCCTTCCGGCAGGCTGACCCATTTGTTGCAGGACGCCATGACGACGAAGGTCTCGCTGCGCACGACTTCGCCCGGCTCGCCGGCGCCCGGGATCAGCTCGCTGGTGACGCGGTAGAGGTCGGCGACGTCACCGGCCACGGTCACGTCGACGATGATGTCGAAGCGCCCGGTGACCACCGAAGCCGAGTTGACGAAGGGCAGTTCGGAAATGCGCTGCGCCAGCTCGCGGGCCCGGCCGCGCCCCTGGGCATTGATGCCGACAATGGCCGAGATCAGCTCGGGGCGCTCGGTCAGGTTCAGCAGCCCGACGATCTTGAGCAGGTTGCGGTCGAGCAAATTGCGCAGCCGCGAGCGCACCGTCGGCACCGAAATCGCCAATAGCTCGGCAATGCGGTTGATGCCCGGCTGCGCGTCCTGCGACAGCTGTTTGACCAGCCGCCGGTCAGTCAGATCGAGATGTTCCCGCAAAGGTCAGTCTTTCATAAAAAGAAAAAAGATCGGCAATTTCTTTGCCTATATGCAAACAAGCTACGTCACAGATTTTTGAAAAGCAAGGCAATGATTCCACGCTGATGGGGACATGTCGGCGTCGCCCGCGCGCGGTTGCGGGCGCTGGCTCGGCTTCAGGCCAGCGCTGCCACCAGCAGTTTTGCCTGCGGCGTCAGCTCGTCGAAGCGGCGGGCACAGAGGTTGAGCTGGCGCGTCGCCCAGTCGTCGGTCAGCCGCAGGCTGCGCAGCGTGCGGGCTGAGCGGCGCGCGGCACTTTCCGGCACGATGGCGATGCCGGCGCCTTGCGCGACGAGCCGGCAGACATTGTCCAGGCCAGGCACGCGGATGCGGACATGCAGATGGCCGCCAAGGCGCGCGGCCTGGCGCGTGATGTGCTCCTGCAGCGCATGCCCGGCGCCCAGACCGACGAAGGACTCGCCGAGGACGTCCGCGAGGCCGGCGGCACGCAGGCCGGGCAGCCCCGGCCAGTTGCGCGCGGCGATCACCACCAGTCGATCAACGAAGAACGGTTTCTGCTCGAGATGCGCAAGGCCGGCCCAGCTCGCGGCGATGCCGAGGTCGGCGGCGCCGCTGGCCACCGCTTCGGCGATCTCGTGGCTGGGACGCTCGTCGAGGTCGATGTCGATGCGGGGATGCGCGACGAGGAAGGCCGGCAGGGTGTCGCGCAGCAGTTCGGCCGTGGCGGCGGTGTTGGCGGCGAGCCGCACGCGGGCGCGCAGGCCTTCGGCATAGGCGCCGAGGTCGCCGGCCATCGCCTCGATCTGGTTCTGCACCGCCCTGGCATGGTGCAGCAGCGCCTGTCCGGCCGCCGTCGGCACCACGCCACGCCGCCGCCGCTCCAGCAGCGGCACGCCCAAGCGCTCCTCCATGCCCTTGATGCGGGCGCTGGCCGAAGCCAGCGCGAGCCCGGCAAGTTCGGCGCCATGGGTGATGCTGCCGCGCTCGGCCACCAGCAGGAACAGCCGGAGATCGACCAGATCGAAGCGCATCTTTTTTTGCTCCTGCTGCCTCTGTCAGCCTTCGTCCAGACCGAAGGCTGACACCGCGACTTCCACATTGTGGCCGGCCGGCATCTTCGTCAAACCATTTGCGATGGAGGTGTGCGATGAGCGAACGAACATCTGGCCGGTCCGGCATTCTTGAAAGCATGGCGATCGTGCTGGCCCTCGCCGTGGCCTGCCTTGCGGCGGCGCGGGCGGAGCCCGGCCCGAGGGGATGCGCGACGGCGGCTGCTCCCGTCAGCCGCGATGCCACGCCGGCAAACCCCAGCCCAGATCCTGAAGCCCCGGACATGTTGCTGCATGACTGATCCTGTCCCGAAGATGCGATCATGCTGAGCGCCGGCGTCATCGCCTGGGTCGGCCTCGTCTTCCTCGCCGCCGGCTTCGTCAAGGGCGTCGTCGGCATGGGACTGCCGACCGTGGCGATGGGGCTGCTGGCGGTGACGATGCCGCCGGTCGAGGCCGCCGCCCTGCTGCTGATCCCGTCGGCGGTCACCAATCTGTGGCAATTGCTGACCGGTCCATCCTTCGGCGGCCTGTGCAAGCGGCTGTGGACGATGATGGCCGGCGTCGTGCTCGGCACCGTCGCCGGCGCGGGCCTGCTCACCGGCACGCATACGGGCGTGGCCTCGGCGGGGCTCGGCGTGGCGCTGGTGCTTTATGCCTTCGTCGGACTGGCCAGGCCCGGCTTCACCACACCGGCGCGCCATGAGGCCTGGCTGTCGCCGCTGGTCGGCGTGGCGACAGGGCTGGTCACCGGCGCCACCGGCGTCTTCGTCATCCCGGCCGTGCCCTATCTGCAATCGCTGCGGCTGGACAGGGAAGACCTGGTCCAGGCGCTCGGCCTGTCCTTCACCGTGTCGACGGCGGCCCTTGCCATCGGGCTGTTGAGGGAAGGCGCGCTGGCGTCGCCGACGGCGCAGTTGGCGGGGTCGATCGCGGCATTGGTGCCGGCGCTGGCCGGCATGTTCATCGGCCAGGCGCTGCGCCAGCGGATGAGCATCGAGACCTTCCGCATGGTGTTCCTCGCCGGGCTGCTGGTGCTGGGCCTCTATCTTTCGCTGGAGACGCTGCGCTAAAGCTGGAAACAGCAACGAAAGGCATCGCATGAGCAGCGCGTTTCCGCAGATCCACCTTGTCCGGCATGGCGAGACGGCGTGGAGCCTTTCGGGGCAGCACACCGGCCGTACCGACATACCGCTGACGACCGCCGGCGAGGCGGCGGCGCGGGGCGTCGCGGATCGCCTGAAAGGCCTGTCGTTCTCCGCCGTGTGGTCGAGCCCGTCGCAGCGCGCTTACACCACCAGCGTGCTCGCCGGCTTCGGCGCTGAAAGCGTCAGGAAGGACGATCTGCAGGAATGGGACTACGGCGCCTATGAGGGGCTGACGACCAGGCAGATCCTGGCCGAGCGGCCGGGCTGGACCGTGTTCCGCGATGGCTGTCCGCAAGGCGAGATGGCGGCCGATGTCGGTGCCCGGGCGGACAGGATCGTCGCGGAATTGCGCAAGGCCAATGCCGACATACTGGTGTTTTCCAGCGCGCATTTCCTGCGCGTGCTGGCGGCGCGCTGGATCGGCCTGCCGCCCGAAGGCGGCGCGCTGTTCGTGCTCGATACGGCCAGCATCAGCGTGCTCGGCTACGAGCATGATCTGGCGGAGCCGGTCATTCGCAAGTGGAACCAGAAGTAGGGCCAGCCCTGCCCGGGCGCTGGCCGGTTTAATTCTATTTGTCGAACTTCCTGATCGCCTCGGCGGTGACGGGCTTGAAGAAGTTGACCAGATTGCCGTCCGGGTCCCGGAACAGCAGCGAGCGGTTGCCCCAGGGCATGGTGGTCGGCTTCTGCACGGTTGCGTCCTTGAGGACGTCCGACAGCCTGGCGAATTCCGCATCGACGTCGCCGACACGGAATTCGATGATGGCGCTATGGTTGTCGGCGGGGCGGGCGATGTCGCCGCCGAACAGCATCAAGGTGCGCGTGCTGCCGATCGCCAGCGTGCAGGCCGGCGTCGCCAGTTCCGCGAAGTCCTCCGTGTACATCGTCACGGGCATGCCCGTGATCTCACCGTAGAAGCGCACCAGGCGCTGAACGTCGGACGTGATGATGCGGACGGAGACGAAATTCATCGCATTGTTCCCTGATTGCTGGAGCCACGACCGGCCCATCAGCGATCTATAAACGAGCCCTCCTGACAGCTTCCCGTCAGGATACGGGCCAGACAGGCGGCAGTTTACCCGCCCACCAGCACCAGCTCCTCCGGCGTTAAATGCCGCGTCGTGCCCTTGGCGAGGTCGCCGAGCTGCAGGCGGCCGATGGCGATGCGGATGAGGCGCTTGACCTCGATGTCGTGGGCGGCGAGCAGGCGCCGGATGTGACGGTTGCGGCCCTCGTCGAGCACGATCTCCAGCCATGCGGTGCGGCCGCCGCTGCGCAAAAGCTCGATCGAGTTTGCCGTCAGGGTCTCGCCATCGACGGTCACGCCGGCGCGCATTGCCGCCAGCATCGCTTCGTCGGGCACGGTGCCGATCTGCACGTGATAGGTCTTGGGCAGATGCGAGGCCGGGTCCATCAGCCGGTTGGCGAAGCGGGTGTCGTTGGTCATCAGCAGCAGGCCTTCACTGGCCTTGTCGAGGCGGCCGACCGGCGAAACGAAGGGCAAATCGAGCCCTTCGAGGCAGGCATAGACGGTGTCGCGCTGCTGCGGGTCTTCGCGGGTGGTAACCAGCCCGCGCGGCTTGTTGAGCATCAGATAGACCTTGCGCTCGGCAACGACCTGCTCGCCGTCGACCACGATGCGGTCGCGGTTGAGGTCGACGCGCTGCGAGGCGTCGCGCACCACCTTGCCGCCGACCCTCACGCGCCCTTCCGCAATCAGCACCTCGGCCTGCGTGCGCGAGCACAGGCCAAGCTTCGACAGCGCGCGGTTGAGGCTGACGCCGGCCGACCTGACGGTGGGCGGCTTGCTGGTGGGCGGCCTGCCTCCGGGTTGTTTCTGGCGTGGTGTCATCTTGTTTCGGATCGGTCCTTTGACGCCGACAGATGCCATGGGCGGCGCGGGTATCGCAAGCGGCCGACGGCGCGATAGCGCGAACGACGGCGCAAGGGATCATCCGGCATACGATTGCCGGTCACCTCGCGGTGGTTCTTCCTTGTTCTTGATCAAGGTTTCGGCTCAGCCGCCAGGCTATCGTTGAGCCGGAGTTCCGCCGGTCAGGCTCGCCGGGCATAAATCCGGGATCTGCACGTCGATATTGTCTGTTTCCTGGCGATCTGCGGCTTTCGGCCCTGTTGTCACACTGAGACATACTCGCCACACAGATGTTGTGCATTGGTGCCGCGAAGCATGCGGATGCTGAACCGGCCATGACTTCGATCGAACCGGCCGCCAGGGGAAATTGACATGGCCGAGTTGCCGACGGATCCCTTTCCAGGCCTTTCAGAGGCCGAGGCGCAAGCCAGGCTTGTCGCCGAGGGGTACAACGAACTGCCGAGGTCCAACCAGCGCACGCCGTTGCGGATTGCCTTCGAGGTCATCCGCGAGCCGATGCTGGCGCTCCTGCTTGGCGGCGGCGTTGTCTATCTCATTCTGGGCAATCTGGAGGAAGCGCTGATCCTGCTGGCCTTTGCCACGATGTCGATCGGCATAACCATCATACAGGAGACGCGCACCGAGCGTGTCCTGGAAGCACTGCGTGATCTCACCAGCCCTCGCGCCCTGGTCATACGCGGTGGTGAACGCAAGCGCATTGCCGGCCGCGAGGTTGTTCGGGGGGATCTCGTCGTGCTCGGCGAGGGCGACCGGGTGCCGGCCGACGCCAGGCTTCTCCAGAGCCAGGACCTTCAGAGCGACGAATCCCTGCTGACCGGCGAATCCGTGCCGGTCCGAAAGATTGCTGCCGACGGCGCCCCGCCACTGAGCGAACGCCGGCCAGGCGGCGACGACCTGCCTTTCATATTCTCGGGTTCGCTGATCGTTCGCGGTTCAGGCATTGGCGAAGTCCTGGCGACGGGGCCGCGAAGTGAAATCGGCAAGATAGGGCACTCGCTGAGTTCAATGGAAACCGAACCGCCCCGATTGCAGGCGCAGATGCGGCGCGTCGTACGCATTTTCGCGATGGTCGGCGGCGCGGTCAGCATCGTCGCGGTCCTGCTTTACGGGCTTCTGCGGGGCGGATGGCTTGACGCCGTGCTCGCGGGCATCGCGCTCGGCATGTCGATGCTGCCGGAAGAGTTTCCCGTCGTGCTGACGATCTTCATGGCCATGGGCGCGTGGCGCATATCGCAGGCGCGCGTCCTGACCCGCAGGGCCGCCGCGATCGAAACGCTTGGCTCGGCGACGATCCTCTGCACCGACAAGACGGGCACGCTCACCGAGAACCGGATGACGATTGCCGAACTTCGGTCGGCGGATGGAAAGTCGTTTCGGATGGCGGACGAGCCGGGCACCGACCTGCCGGCGGAATTCGCCGATCTGGTCGAGACGGGTGTGCTTGCCAGCGCCCAGATTCCTTTCGACCCCATGGAGATCGCGTTTCACAAACTCGGCAAGGAACGGCTGTCCGAGCACAAGGTTCTGGACAAACCGGATTGGGGACTGATCCACGCATATCCGCTTCGACCCGGACTGCTGGCGATGTCGAATGTCTGGCAATCGACAGGTGGCGACGGCAATTCGCTGGTCGCGGCAAAAGGGGCGCCAGAGGCGATCGGGGCGCTGTGCCACCTGAACGCAAAGGACTTCAAGGCCTTGAAGGGCTCGGTCGAAACCATGGCGGCCGAGGGGTTGCGCGTGCTCGGCGTGGCCCGCGGGTCTCATCGCGGCACCGACTTGCCGGAGACGCAACACGATTTCAAATTCGAATTTCTCGGGCTGGTCGGCCTGACGGATCCCCTGCGCGCGAGTGTTCCCGAAGCCGTGAGCGACTGCCGTTCGGCCGGCATCAGGGTGATGATGATCACCGGCGACTACCCGGCAACCGCCAGAATGATCGCGCGCCAGGCCGGCCTCGATGCCGAAAGCGTGGTGACCGGCACCGAGATGCAAGCGCTCGGTGACGACGAGCTGGCACTGCGTGTGAAAACCGCGACCGTGTTCGCGCGCATCATGCCCGAACAGAAACTTCGCATCGTCAACGCGCTGAAGGCGAGTGGTGAGATCGTCGCCATGACGGGCGACGGGGTCAATGACGCGCCTTCGCTCAAGGCCGCCAATATCGGGATTGCCATGGGTGGCCGTGGCACCGACGTCGCGCGCGAGGCGTCGTCGATCGTCCTGCTCGACGACGATTTCGGTTCGATCGTCAAGGCAATTCGGCTTGGCCGCCGCATCTTCGACAATCTGCGCAAGGCCATGGGGTTCATCTTCGCGGTCCACGTGCCGATCGCGGGTCTCTCGCTGCTGCCATTGCTGTTTGGCCTGCCGATCCTGTTCGGGCCGATCCATATCGCCTTTCTGGAGATGGTGATCGATCCCGTGTGCTCGCTGGTCTTCGAGGCTGAGAGCGAGGAAGACGATGTCATGCGCCGTCCGCCTCGCAATCCGGACTCGCCGCTGTTCTCCGGGGCGTTGATCGGGTGGGGGCTGATCCAGGGGACGCTCGCCTTCGCGCTCCTCGCGGGCATTTACCTTGTCGCCCTGAGACAGGGCATGGCCGAGAACGAAATCCGGGCGCTGATTTTTTTCTCGCTGGTGCTGACGATCGTGGGACTGATCTTTGTCAACCGCTCCTTCAGCGCATCGCTGCTGACCGCGCTGATCAGGCCGAACCGGTCGCTCATGATCGTTGTCGTGGCCGTCGCTTCAATGCTGGGCGGGACGCTCCTGTGGCCGTTTGCCACCAGTCTGTTCCGCTTCGGACCGCTGCATCTCGACGATCTGGCGGTGACGCTTGCCGCCGGATTTGCCGTACTGGCATGCTTGGAGCTGCTGAAGCCGTTGTGGCGGGGGCAGCTGAAGGCCTGACGATGGCTCAGACCGCCGTGCCGACCAGTGCGCCGATGCCGGCGGTGAGCGCCATGGCGAAGGCGCCCCAGAAGGTGACGCGCAGGGTTGCGCGAAGGATGTTGGCGCCGCCCGCGCTGGCGCCGATGGCGCCCAGCAAGGCGAGGAAAAGCAGGGACGCCACCGAGACCGCCAGCACCAGCATGGAGGCCGGCGACACCAGCACCATGAGCAGCGGCATCGCCGCGCCGACGCTGAAGGTCGCCGCCGAGGTCAGCGCCGCCTGGATCGGCCGCGCCGTGGTCATTTCGGAGATGCCGAGTTCATCATGGGCGTGCGCGGCCAGCGCATCCCTGGCCATGAGCTGATCGGCGACCTGGCGCGCCAGGCCCGTCTCCAGCCCGCGCTTGACGTAGATCTGCGCCAGTTCCTCGCGCTCGAATTCGGGCTGGGTCCTGAGTTCCTCGCGTTCGCGGGCGAGGTCAGCATTCTCGGTGTCCGACTGGGAGCTGACCGAGACGTATTCGCCGGCCGCCATCGACATGGCGCCCGCCACCAGGCCGGCTATGCCGGCGACCAGGACCTGCGACGTCGGCGCGGCGGCCGACGCCACGCCGACGATCAGGCTGGCGGTCGAGACGATGCCGTCATTGGCCCCCAGCACGGCGGCGCGCAGCCAGCCGATGCGCGACACCAGGTGGTTTTCGATATGCAGGCGGCTCATGCTTTTCTCCGGATCGTGCCTTCGAGTTTCGTGGCGGCGGCGACTGTATTGGAAATCGTGCCGTATTTGCGGACGTTCTTGTGCAGCAGTTCCAGCCGCTGGTCGGTTTCATCGGTGTCGACGACAAGCTCGTAGTCGATGGAGGCAATCCCGGGCGGGCTGTCGCGCCGAACGGCATGCAATGCGACCTTGACGCCGCGCAGTTTGAAACCGAGCATCGGGGTGACGCGCTCGATGCCCTTGATCATGCAGGCGCCAACGGCCGCCAGAAGCAGTTCGGCTGGATTGAAGGCATCGGCCCGGCCCTCGAGACAGGTGTCGAGAACAAGCGCGGCGTTCTTGGTCGTGGCCACGCTGCCTCGTGCATCGGTCCGTCTGGCTTCAACGCTGTATTCGAACATGGTGTCACCTGCTTCGCAGCCCGCCTTGGCGGGCGCCGTTCCGGTGTTTCTAGCCTCTTCTCGGGAGGCCGGTGTTGATCCAGGTCAGAATCCGGCCGCTCTGTTGCCGTTCACGTGCGCAGTACCCGGTAGATCGCGGGGATGACCAGCACCGTCAGCAGCGTCGAGGAGGCCAGGCCGAACAGCAGCGAGATCGCCAAACCCTGGAAGATCGGATCGGTCAGAATCACCGCCGCGCCGATCATGGCGGCAAGCGCGGTCAGCAGGATCGGCCTGAACCTGATCGCGCCAGCCTCGACCAGCCGCGCACCGCGCGCCGGTAGTATGGGGCGCCTCGCCTTGTCGCCTATGGCCAAGCCCTATCTGGACCTTATGTTGCCACAATCGGACAATGCGATGGAGCCAGCATCAGCGATGGATACAACAAGTTGAAGAGCACCGTGTTTCCTGCCGCCGTTGCGCTCGTCGGTATGACGGTACCGGCGTGGGCCGATGCGGCGTGCATGGCCAACATGGGACATTTTGAGCTCGGGCAATATGCCTGCCTGAAGGTCGGCGAGACGAGCCACCTGGCCCGCTGCGAGATGAACCTCAACATCTTGTCCTGGAACGAGGTTCTTGACCATTGCCCAGGTGACCCGGCGCCAGGACCCGCGCCGGCTACATCCGTCTGCCGTGCCAACGGCCAGTTCATCCCGGGGGGCGGGCTTGCCTGTCTCGTGGTGGCGGGCAGCACGTACCTGGCGCGCTGCGACACCGTGCTCAATGCTCCGTCCTGGACCAAGGTTCAGGACGGCTGCCCCGGCGCGCCGATGCCTGAAGTCATCCCCGATGCCCAGGTTCCGGGGTCAAAGCATCCGTTGTCAGGCCCTCGCCGCCTGCTTGAACGGCTGCGAGACGCGCTTTGACGTCAGCGACTTGCGAGATTGGCGTCGGCGACGAGCGACAGCCGCCACGCCCGTGCTACTCGGCTGGATCATTTGCGCGTCGATCCAAGTCAGCATTCAGCCGCATCTCTAGGTGCGCAGCACCCGGTAGATCGCCGGGATGACCAGCACCGTCAGCAACGTCGAGGAGGCCAGGCCGAACAGCAGCGAGATCGCCAGCCCCTGGAAGATCGGATCGGTCAGGATCACCGCCGCGCCGATCATGGCGGCAAGTGCTGTCAGCAGGATCGGCTTGAAGCGGATCGCGCCGGCCTCGATCAGGACCTCGCTCAACGGCCTGTCGGGCGACGCCGCGTGGCGGATGAAGTCGACCAGCAGGATCGAATTGCGCACGATGATGCCGGCCAGCGCGATGAAGCCGATCATCGAGGTGGCGGTGAACGGCGCGCCGAACAGCCAGTGTCCGCCGAGAATGCCGATGAAGGTCAGCGGGATCGGCGTCAGGATCACCAGCGGCACCTTGAACGAGCCGAACTGGGCGACGACCAGGATGTAGATGCCGAGCAGCGCGACGCCGAAGGCCGCCCCCATGTCGCGGAAGGTCACCCAGGTGACTTCCCATTCGCCGTCCCACAGAAGCGTCGGCCGGCTTTCATCCTCCGGCTGGCCATGCAGCGCGATGGCGGGTTTCTGCAGTCCGGTCCAGTCCTGCGCGTCGATGGCCTTGCTGACGGCGAGCATGCCGTAAAGCGGCGCCTCGAAGCTGCCGGCAAGCTCTGCCGTCACCGTTTCGGCGGCGCGGCCATTGTGCCTGAACACCGGGAACGAAGCGCGCTCCGGCGTCACCCGCACGACATCGCCGAGCTCGACCACGCCGCGGTCGCCGGGCAGGACATTCGCCGGAATGGGCGTGGTCAGGAAGCGCTCGTCGAGCGTCCTTTCGCCCTTCGGCCGCTCGATGCGGATCGGAATCGGCTGGCGGCCGCCGCCGCGATGCGAATAGCCGACGGTCTCGCCGCCATTGAGGATGGCGAGCGTGTCGAAGACGTCGCTTTCCTCGACATGGAAGAACTCCACATCGTCGGTGGAAATCGTGGTGCGCAGCCGGCGTGCCGGCTGTCCCCAGGAATTGTCGACGTCGACGATGAAGGGCACGGAGCGGAACGCCGTCTCGATCTTGGCGGCGACCTTGCGGCGCGTCTCGCCGTCGGGTCCGTAGACCTCGGCCAGCAGGGTTGCCAGCACCGGCGGACCGGGCGGCGGCTCGACGACCTTCAGGCTGGTGCCTTCCGGCACCGGGATCGTGGCGATGCGCTGGCGGACGTCGATCGCGATCTCGTGGCTGGAGCGGGTACGGTTCGCTTTCGGCAGCAGGTTGAGCGCAACGTCGCCTTGCTGCGGCTCGGTGCGCAGGATGGCATGGCGGACGAGGCCGTTGAAGTTGAAGGGCGCCGCCGTTGCGGCGTGTGTCTGGACCGATCGGACCTCCTTCAGCTCGAGAACCTTGGCGGCGACGGCCTGCGCCACCGCATCGGTCGCCTCGACGGAAGATCCTTCCGGCAGGTCGATGGTCACCGACAGTTCGGACTTGTTGTCGAAGGGCAGGAGCTTGACCGTGACATGCTCGGTGTAGAACAGCGCGAGCGAGCCGAGCGTCAGCACGCCGACGGCAAGCAGGAAGGCCCAACTCGCCTTCTTCGAGGCCAGGATCGGCCGGGCGACGGCGGTGTAGGCGCGGCCGAGCGGGCCGCCATTGCCATGATCCCGATGGGCATGCACCGGTGCCCGTCCGGCGAGTTTGAGCATCAGCCACGGCGTCACCGTCACCGCGACGAAGAAGGAGAAGATCATCGCCGCCGAGGCATTGGCCGGGATCGGGCTCATATAGGGGCCCATCATTCCCGAGACGAACAGCATCGGCAGCAGTGCGGCGACCACGGTCAAGGTGGCGACGATGGTCGGGTTGCCGACTTCGGCCACCGCCTCGATCGCCGCTTGCCGGCGATCGCGCCCGCCGCCCATGGCCCAGTGGCGCGAAATGTTCTCGATCACCACGATGGCGTCGTCGACGAGGATGCCGATGGAAAAGATCAGCGCGAACAGCGAGACGCGGTTCAGCGTGTAGCCCATGACGCGCGAGGCAAACAGCGTGAGCAGGATGGTGACCGGGATGACGACGGCCACGACCATGGCTTCGCGGCGGCCGATGGCGACCCAGACCAGCGCGATGATCGAGATCGTCGCCAGGCCGAGGTGGTAGAGGAGCTCATTGGCCTTGTCGTTGGCGGTTTCGCCGTAGTTGCGCGTCACGTCGATCGAGACATCGGCGGGGATCAGTCCGCCCTGCAGCAGGGCGACCCGGTGCAGGATGGCGTCGGCGACGGCGACCGCGTTGGAGCCGGCGCGCTTGGCAATGGCGAGCGTGACCGACGGCACGCGCTCGACGCCGGCGCCGGCCCTGGTGACCGTGGACACCAGCGCATCGCCGGTGTCGGTGGCGAAGGCGACGTCGGCGACGTCGCGGACATAGACGGGGCGGTTGTCGCGCGAGGTCAAGAGCAGGTTGCCGATCTGGTCGGGCGAGGCCAGCGTCTCGCCGGCGACGATGTCGATCTGCTCGCCCTGATCGCGCACGCGTCCGGCCGGAAAGGCCTTGTTGGCGCCGGACACCTTGGCCGCCAGCTGCTGCAGGGTGACGCCGTAAAGGGCGAGCTTTTCCGGGTTGGGATTGACGCGGATGATCTCTCCGGTGTCGCCGACCAGATAGGTCAGGCCTACATTGTCGATCTTGGCGATCTCGGTGCGCAGTTCGCGCGCGATGCGGGTGAGGTCGTTGGCCGTCATGCGCGCGGCCGCCTCCGGCTTCGGCGACAGCGTCAGCGTGACGATGGCGACGTCGTCGATGCCACGGCCGACGATCAGCGGCTCGGGCACGCCGACGGGAATGCGGTCCATGTTGGCGCGCACCTTGTCGTGGACGCGCAGCACGGCGGCGTCGGACGAGGTGCCGACGACGAAGCGGGCGGTGACCATGACCTGGTCGTCGCGGGTCTGCGAATAGACATGCTCGACGCCGTCGATGCCCTTGACGATCGTCTCCAGCGGCTCGGTGACCAGCTTGACGGCATCGTCGGCCTTCAGCCCGTCGGCGCGCACGGAGATGTCGACCATCGGCACCGATATCTGCGGCTCCTCCTCGCGCGGCAGCGTGAGCAGCGCCACCAGCCCGAAGGCGAAGGCGGCGACCAGGAACAGCGGCGTCAGCGGCGAGGCGATGAAGGCCCGCGTCAGCGCGCCGGCAATACCGAACGAGGCAGGACCTTTCATGGCGTGACCACGACATCGCCGGCCGCGAGGCCTGTCAGGATCTCGACATAGTCGCCATCGGCGCGCCTGGTCCGCTCGCCGGTGACCACCGCGCGTTCGGCCTGTGCGCCGCCGGTGGCGACGCGCACGAAATCGATACCCGAACGGGTCTGGATCGCCGACGCCGGCACCAACAGCGCGGAGCGCTCGGCGACCGGCAGCTCGACCAGGACTCGGGCATCGATGAAATCGGTATCGAGATTGTCGACCTCGACGTCGGCGATGACGCGGCCATTGTCGATCTGCGGATAGATCTTGGCGAGGCGACCGGCGGACTCCTTGCCGCCGGCATTGATGCGGATGGCGGCTCCCTGCTTCAGGGACGCCGCGTAACGCTCCGGAACGGCCAGCCGCAGGAACACGCCGCCGCCCCCGATGTTGGCCACCACTTCACCGGCCATGATGACCGCGCCGCGCGTCACCGGCACGGTCAGCACGCGGCCATCGCCGGGAGCAAAGACATCGCCCTCGGCGCCCTGCTGCACGATCACCGAACGCTGCGCCTCGGTCGCGGCAAGCTGGTTGCGCGCGACGTCGACCTCGGTGCGCAGCTGATCGAGGCGCTGCGCGGTCATGACGCCCTTGTCGACCAGCGTCTGGCCACGGGCGAGTTCGGACTGCGCCGTCTCCAGTTGTGCCTGCAGGGCGCGCAACTGGGCGTCCAGCGCGGCGACCTGAAAGGCGATCTTGTCGTCCTGGACGGTGGCGATCTTCTGCCCCGCCTTGACCAGCTCGCCCTCGGTGACGGCCAGGTCGACGATGAGCCCGCCGATGCGGGCGCGCGCCGGAACGGTGTCGCGCGCCTCGACACGGCCATAGACCGCTTTCCATTCGGTCACCGTCGTCGGCGCCAGCGTCAGCGTGCCGGCAAGCGCCGGAGAGGCCGCCAGCAACGCGGCGAACAAAAGAGGCATGCGCATGCGGATATTCCTTAGAATGCGCATCCCGGCTTGACGCCGAGCTTGCGGAAGACCATCGCCGCCGGGCAGAAGCCGGTGAACGCCGACTGCAGCATGTTGAGCCCGACGAAGACCGTCAGCCAGACAAACAGCGGCGAGACAAAGGCGGTGAGCAGGACGGACAGCAGCACCATGATGCCGGCGAAGGCGAGAACGGAACGGTCGAGGGACATCGTCATCTCCATTTGTATATGATCATATCTAAATATATGTATGTTATCGTTGGCCGCAAGAGGCGGCGCCAGATTTGCCGCCGGCGGCTTCGGGCCTTCGCCGCGCCCGCCAACCGCCGTCCGCAAGAAGGCCAGCCTCGGCGGCTTGCGCCGGTCAGGTTCCCGGGACATCCGCTGGCGCCTCGACCTTGATCTGCTTGAGCTTGTCGATGCCCAGCACCTGCAGCGCGAGGCGCTCGTAGAAGGGTTCGGACTTGCCGGTCCTGATCTTGTGCAGGAAGTACTTCTCGAAGCCGACCTTGGCGGTGTGCACCCATTTGCCGGAGGACGACCAGTTGACGTTGCGCGGCGGGATCTGCGGCTGCGCCACGAAGGCGACACCGGAATCGCCGAAATCGGCGAGGCAGACCGCATTCCACGTGCCCTGGGCGTCGGGCTGCTCGCCCTTCACCAGCCGGCCGATGTTGCGCGCCGTCGCCGTGACCATGGATTCGATCATGAAGCCGGTCTTGGGCACGCCCACCGGTACCGGCGTCTTGCCGATCGGCGGGATGGCGACGCAGACGCCGACCGCGAATATGTCGGGGAAGGCCGGGTTGCGCTGGTGCTTGTCGACGACGATGAAGCCGCGCGGATTGGTCAGGCCCTCGATGCCGCGCACCGCCGCCACGCCCCGGAAGGCCGGCAGCATCATGGCGTAGGCATGCGGCAATTCATGCGCCTGCCTGACCGACCCGTCGTCGGCGATTTCCTGGACGAACATCTTGCCCGGCTCGACCTTGTCGACCTTGGCGTTGCAGATCCACTTGATGTGATGCTGGCGCATCTCGCTCTCGAGCAGGCCCTTGGTGTCGCCGACGCCGTCGAGGCCGAGATGGCCGATATAGGGTTCGGAGGTGACGAAGGTCATGGGCACGCGGTCGCGCACCCTGGCGTCGCGAAGCGCCTTGTCGAGGATGAAGGTGAATTCGTAGGCAGGCCCGAAGCAGGACGCGCCCTGGACCGCGCCGATGACGACCGGACCCGGCTTGGCGACGAGCGCGTCGAAGGCCGTCCTGGCCTTGAGGGCGTGATCGATGTGGCAGACCGACTGGGTGTTGTGCTCCGGCCCGAGCCCCTCGATCTCGTCGAAAGCGAGTTCGGGGCCGGTGGCGATCACCAGATAGTCATAGGAGAGGGATGAGCCGTCGTTGAGTTCCACCGTGCGCTCGAGCGGGTGGACGCGCTTGGCTCCCTGCGGATGAAAACCGATGTTGCGCCGTGCCAGCACCGGAGCAAGGTCGATTTCGACCGCTTGCCTGTCGCGCCAGCCCACGGCGACCCAGGGGTTGGACGGCACGAATGAATAGTGGCTGCCATTGTTGACGACGGAAACCTGGTGTTCCCTGGCCAGTTCGTCGCGAAGTTCGTAGGCCATGATGGTGCCTCCAAGTCCGGCACCCAGGACGACAATATGCGCCATGCTCTTTCCTCCTTCGCGGCGTCGCCTTTGGCACAACGCCGACATTTCTCTTCCCACGCAGGAACCGGCACTGACTGATCATGCGCCATCCTGGCCGACCGCGACTTGATGCGGGTCAAACGAATGTGCTGGATTGAATCCCCCGCATATCGACCATCGGCTTGACAGGCGCCGGCGCCGGACTAATATTATTTGTAACTCTTAATATGATAATGTGTTCATATGCGCAATATAAAAATCACCGAACTGGACAAGCGGGCGCGTGAAGCGTCCGAACTGCTCGCGGCCATGGCCAATGAAAAGCGGCTGATGATCCTGTGCCATCTGCTGGACGGCGAGACGAGCGTCAATGAACTGGCCGAACTGGTCGCGATGAACCAGTCGGCGCTGTCGCAGCAGCTTTCGAAATTGCGGGCGCTCAAGCTCGTGGACACAAGGCGCGACGCCCAGCAGGTCTATTATCGGCTGGCCTCGGTGGAGGTCGAGCGCATCCTGCAGACGCTCTACGGCATCTATTGCGACCCGCAGACCAGGATTGCGAAGGCCGACAGCCGCTAGTTTACCAGCTCCGGCGTCGCGCCGAGTCTTCGGGCGACATTGGCCAGCGTGCTTGACCGCCGGCCTGTACTGGAATTCCTCCTGCTATTATTCGCAGAATGACGAGGATCCATTGGAGGGTGGGGTTGAACATCTGTTCGTCTGTCGCATATTCGACGCATCGGGGTATGATACGGGCGGGCGGGGAACTAAGTGCGAAGTGCTGCAGAGGAAGCCGATTCCATAGAGTCGCTGACAACGCCGGTTGCAGATCTGATGCCGGTCGACCGCGACCAGATGTTCGCATTGTACGAGACTTACTACGAAGCCGTCGAACGCAATGGTTTCGAGCGCGACCTCGCCGAGAAGGACGCCGTCGTGATCATCCGGCGCCACGGGACGATCATCGGTTTCTCGACATATCTCGTCAGGCAGCAGACCGTTGGCGCGGAGACCGTCAACTATCTCTTCTCCGGCGATACCGTTCTCCATTCGGCGCGCTGGGGCGACCCGGTACTGCTGCGCGGTTTTTTCCGCGCGGCGGGTGCCGCCAAGGCCAGGACCGGCGGCCGGCTTTTCTGGTTCCCCATCATTGGAGGACACAGGACATTTCGCATCCTGCCCAATTTCTTTCGTGAGTTCGTTCCCGCGATACATGGAGCGGCGGCGCCTCGGCTTGAAGCAATTCGCAACGCAATAGCCGCCGCCCGCTATGGCCATTGCTTCGATGCCGCCACAGGCTTGGTCGATTTCGGCCCATCGCAAGGTCATCTTCGGAAACAATGGGCCGATGTCGAGGAAACGGCCGCTCGAAATCGCTTTGCAGCCTTCTTTCTCAAGGCCAACCCTTCTTACTTCAGGGGCGTCGAACTCGCCTGCCTGGCTGAGTTCGACGCAAGCAATCTAAAGCGTTACGGCATCACGAGCTTTGCCGAGGGGCTGGCGGATGGTCGCTGAGGCATGGGCAAGGATCGCGGCCGCGACCGCGGCTGCGGAGGCTGGTTTCCGGGCGCGGCTCGGCGATGTCGAGGCCACGCAGCGCGCCGTCTTGCGGCGGCTTGTCGATGCCAATGCAACGACGGTGTTCGGCAGTGACCATAATTTCGCCAAGGCCAGTTCGGCGGAAGCCTTTCGCGATCTGGTGCCGATCGGCGACTACGAGGCCTTGTCGCCCTATATAGACCGGCTGATCGGCGGGGCCGAGAATGTGCTGACCGCAGAGCCGGTCCGGTTTCTCGAGCAGACCGGTGGCAGTTCCGGCGGTTCGAAATATATCCCTTATACCGACACGGGCCTGCAAGCTTTCACCGATTGCCTCTATCCCTGGCTGGCGGATTTGATCCGCCGCCGACCAGGGGTCACGCAGGGGCACAGCTATTTTTCGCTCAGCCCCATCGGCCGCGGCGCCGACGAACGCGTCGGTGCACACAGGCTGGGCAGCCCTGTGCCTTTCGCCTATTTCGGAGCCTTGCGCGATAGCCTGATCGAATTGTCCGCCGTGCCGATGGAACTGAGGCTGCTCACCGATTTCGCCGCTTGGCAAAGGCAAACCTGCCTCCGCCTCCTGGCGGCTGAAGACCTGGCGCTGATCTGGGTCTGGAGCCCGACTTACTTGACGGAAATCCTGCGTGCGATCCGACGCGATGCCGGTAGCCTGTTGCAGGAGCTGGCGGGAAGTCTGGGCGCCACGCAGCCGGCGCACGCCGTTCGCCGCCGCATTGCCACGCTCGAGGCCGCGCTTGGAGGGGCGGAGGAGAAGCTCACGGCGATCTGGCCTCGCCTCGATACGATCAGTTGCTGGACCGACGCCTCGAGCAGCGGATTTGCCGCCGAGTTGCAGGCGCAATTCCCCGAGGCATTCATCCAGTCGAAAGGTCTGATGTCCACCGAAGCCGCCGTTTCTTTTCCCCATGGCGACGGCGCCGGCTGCATCATGGCTTCGCAAAGCGGGTTCTTTGAGTTTGTCGACGACAACGCCGGCAGCCTGTTCGCCTGGCAGCTGGAGGCTGGCCAGTCCTACCGGATGATCGTCACCACCGGCTCGGGTCTGTATCGCTACGATACGCGCGACATGGTGGAGGTCACCGGTTTCACCGGCGACACGCCACGCCTGCGTTTCATTGGTCGCGCCGGCATGGTTTCCGATCTCTGCGGCGAGAAGCTCACGGAGGCGTTTGTCGTGCGCTGCCTCGACGAAGTCGGCGTTGACCGTCGGACGTATGCGCTGCTGGTGGCGGTGGCGACGCCACACCCGCACTACCGGCTTTTCGTCGAAGCCGATGCCGCCGGGCAGGCCGTCGAGTTGACAGGCGAGAGCCTGGACCGCGCACTCGGAGCCAATCCGCAGTATGAATATGCCCGGCGCATCGGCCAGTTGGGGCCGCTACGGGCGGCTGGCATCGACGACCTTTATGGCAGGCTGAAGCGCCACCGCATGGAACGCGGCACGAGCATTGCCGGCATGAAGCCGCCAATCCTGCTCAGGCAATCAGACGCGGCGCTTCTCGCGGCACTCGATGACCGTGACGCGGGGCTTTAGGATCATGCTCCATCCCCTTGTCTCGGAATCGAAATTCCTGGGTTGCCATGTTGCCGTGCGGAAATGGGTTGCGCGACCGTCCTGCTCAGGCCGTCAGGCGCAAGGTCAACGCGTCGAGGCCACGGATGGAGGAATTGTCCATCCATTGCCAGGCGACCGGCTCGATGGTTTTCCAACGGCCCAGCGCCGCTTCCAGAACCGCGACGCCTTCCATCTCCGCCAGCGCCCTGCCAATGCAGACATGCGCGCCCCGACCAAAGGCGAGGTTCTGCCTGGCACGGCCGAGATCGAAACGCGACGCGTCGGGAAACTGGGCTGGATCCCGATTGGCCGCGCCAATCAGCAGCACCACCAATTGGTCCTTTGCGATCTCATGGCCAGCAATGGCCGTGGGCTCCAGCGGCCAGCGGCAGATTTTCTGCACCGGGCTTTCCAGCCGCAGCGTTTCGGCAACGGCGTTGGCCGCAAGCCCGCGGTCAGCCCGCAGCGCCGACCACTGGGCGGGCTGGTGAGCGAGATGGAACAGCAGGTTGCCGATGAGATGCACGGTTGTCTCGTGACCGGCGAAGGCCAGGAAGGCGATGTTGCGGCCGGCAGCCGTCAGCCCCAGTGCATCGACGAGGCCCGGCAGCCCCGTCAGAAGCGGCGGCATCCGGCCGGCGGCGAGCAGATGGCGCAGATGCTCGACAAAGTAGTCGGACATTTCGTCGGCAGGGTTTGGGCGACCGCCAAAGGCGTCGTCGAAGCCTGCATCGAGAATGCTACGGATCGGACCCGACCATGCCCGGATCATGGGCATGTCCTCGCCTGGCACGCCAAGCAGCCGACAGATGATGCGTTCTGGCACCGCGCGCGTGAAGGCGGTCACGACGTCGACGTTGCCGGACAGTTCGGCATCGCCAAGGAGCTCCTCGACCGCTTCAGCGACCACGGGACGCAAAACCGCGGTGCCCTTGCCGACAAAGGGTTGCTGCAAGGCCTGGCGGAGGGCCGAATGAGCAGCGCCCTCCTGATACATCAGCCAGTCGCGCATCGCCGAATGCGGCTCCGCCACCTCGCCGCCCGGGGGCAGGTGCGACAGCTTGCGGTTGACAAGGCTGCTGGAAACGAGATCGTATCCAGTGACGTAGACATCACCCCATGGCGCCTGCCAAACGGGGGCTTGCCGGCGCATTTCATCATGGATCGCATAGGTATTCGCGGCGCCCTTGAAGGCCCCCGCGCGAACCCCTTGCCAGGGGTGCTCAACGGCCCCGGACGCAGTCGTAGAGAATGGCTCGCTATGCATCGTCTTTCGAAAAATCCCGTGTCGTCAGGCATGCCCTGCGCGCGCCAGCTTACCGAGGCCCGGCCATGACCGTCGACCAGGGGCCGATCTACTATCTCTGTACGCACCGACACGCTTACACGATGGGCGTGCTGCTTGGCTATTACGACCATGGGCTTGGCGACCTTGTGCGGATCATTCCCTACGAATTGGCCGACAAGCTCGGCTCCGTCGCTCCCGGCGCCTTCATCTTCACGGATTTCGAAAGGCTGTCTCCTGCCGAATTGCAGGCCGCTGCCGCGTTGCACGACCGTATCGCGTCTCTTGATCGCCACCTTACGTTGCTCAACAATCCCACGATTGTGCCGCGTCGCTTTGAGTTGCTGAAGCGGCTGAAGGCTGCCGGTCTCAACGATTTCGACGTGCATCGCCTGCACCAGCGTGAGTCACTCCGCCGATTTCCGGTTTTCGTGCGCTGGGAAAGCCAGCATGAGCCGCCACTGACCGGGTTGATCGACAGCGCGGACGCGCTGGAGCGCGCGATTGCCAGGATGCCCGTCCATGTCCGCCAGGACCCGGATCTGATGATTGTCGAATATGGCGCGGCACCATCGGCCGATGGCCGGTTTCGCAAGTACTCGGCCTACAAGGTGGGGCCGACGATCTATCCGCAGCACTGCTTCATCAATGAGAGTTGGTACATCAAGTTTCCCAGCACCCGCTTCACCGAGGCGGACAGGGCGGAGAGCCGTGCCTATGTGAACGACAATCCGCATGCCGCGCAGATCGAGCGTGTCTTCACGCTGGCCGGCATTGACTATGGTCGCATCGATTATGGCATCGTCGACGGCCGCATCCAGACCTTCGAGATCAACAACAATCCGACCGTTCTGACCCGGCCACCCGGGTGGGAAGCCGGCGCGGATTACAGCCGCTACGCCGAGATGCATGCGCAGGCGCTGCGCGGCATCCTGCGGTCAGCCTCCGGCCCACCCTTGCACCTCGGCAACGGCACCATGAGCGTCGACGCGGTCCATGCCGATGCCATGCGCGCAGTGCGACAGCGCATGGCAAAGTTTTCCCTGCGGCGTCGCCTGTCGCTTCGGCCGCTCAAGAAGCGGCTGGCTCGCGTTTTCGGCCGTGGGTGAAGGAGGATTGGCGCACCGTCCTCCTCAACTGGGGATGACAGCCTAGCGAACCACGAGAACCGGGATTTCGGTGAAGGACAGCACCTCGGCGGTCTGGCTGCCCAAAAGCAGCCTTCCCAGCCCACGGCGCCCGTGCGAGGCCATCACGATCAGATCGCAGCCTTGCGCCCGCGACAATTCCAGGATCGCTTCGGCGGGCTTTCTGTTTTCGATATGCAGGACCTTGGCGCTCACGCCAGCCAGGTCCGCCGACGCCTTGCATTTGTCGAGCACTTCCTTGGCGTATTGCCGGCCGCCTTCCTGATAGGCGGCGAATTCATCGCCGGCGGCATAGCCGGCCATGGCGCCGCCCCAGGCGAAGATCGGGAACGGCTCGGTGATGTTGACGAAGGTGACGGCGGCGCCGAGGCGGCTGGCCAGCGCCACGCCGTGGGCAACGCCCTTGTCGGCCAGTTCCGATCCGTCCGTGGCAATCAGCAGATGTGTGTACATGATGATTTGACCTGTTGCGAAAGGGCCGTGCGACGACGCGCCCTTTTGATGGCGGGAGCCTGATGGAGGCTGACTTCGATATAGGTCCGCTATCAGCTTGATCACAGGGCCAGCTTGACGCGGATCAAGGCCAGACGAGAGAGGTAACGCTTTGTTGTCATTGAGGGCCTATCGAGGAGGCGATGCGGCGAAAGCCCCACGCAAAAGGAAAGGCGCGCAATGGGTTCGCCCTGGTCCGAATTGCTGGCCAATCTCGCGGTCGTCGCGATGTTCGTCTCGGTCTGGATCCACACGCATGTGTGGCTGGATCGCAAGCCGGCGGCGATAAGGGCGGCCGCCTTCGGCCTGCTGATGGGCGCCGGCGCCATCATCCTGATGCTGACGCCGATGCATCTCCAGCCCGGTGTCTTTGTCGACCTGAGGGCGACGATGATAGCCGTTGCCGGCTTCTTCGGCGGCCCGGTCGCCGGCATCATCGCCGGAGTCATGGCCGGTGCCTACCGGTTTTTCCAGGGCGGTGTTGGCGCGTTCGCCGGTGCCGTGGGGATCGCGGCCGCCATGCTGATCGGTGTTGTCGGCAACCTTGCCCTGAGGGGCCGCTCGCCGACCATGGCGGACATCATGATTCTGGGGGCGGCAACCGCGGCCGGATCGCTGATTGGCCTCAGCGTGCTGCCGCAATCCGTCCTGCAGATCGTTCTGCCAAAAGTGACGCTCCCATCCACCCTGCTCATCTTCGTCTCGGTCGCGGTCTCGGGGCTCGCGCTCTATCAGGAAGGGCGTCGCCTCGAGGCGCTGCATTCCAAGCGCATCTTCAAGGCCGTGGTGGAGGCGCTGCCCGACTGCCTCAACGTCAAGGACCTCGATGGGCGGTTCATCGTCGCGAATCCGGCAACGGCCGAGCTGATGCATGCAACGGATGCCAAGGCGCTGATCGGCAAGACGGATTTCGATTTCTACCCGCGGGAAACGGCGCAGAAATTCCACCAGGACGAGCTCGCCATTCTCGCATCGGGCGTGCCGTCCACCATCGAGCAGCACCTTCATCATGACGATGGGACCGACGGCTGGCTGGCGACGTTGAAAGCGCCCTTCAGGGACAAGACCGGGGCGATCGTCGGCCTGATCACGCACAATCGCGACATCACCGCGCGCAGGCAACTGGAGACCGAGCTGGCCGAAAGCCGCATGAGACTGGCGGATGCCCTGGCGCACATGGCCGATGGCCTGGTGATGTTCGACCAGGATGGCAAGCTGGTGCTCTGCAACGCCCGCTACAGGGCCATGTTTCCACTGACGGCCGATCTGCGGGTGCAGGGCGCCGACTATCGCGATATCCTGCGCGCCTCGGTCGCGCGCGGCGAACAGATCGTGCCGCAGGGCACGGTCGAGGACTGGATGGGCAGCATCGTGGCGACGCAGATGCAAGCCAGCACGCGCCAGGTCCGGCTCGCCGACGGGCGCTGGCTCGACGTCCGGACCAGGCCGACCGGCGATGGCGGAAGCCTGAGCCTTTTTTCCGACATCACCGAGGCAAAGCACATCGAGGCCGAACTGCTGGTGGCCAACGAAAAGCTGAACCTGCTGGCGCACCGCGACGGGCTGACCGAGCTGTTGACGCGCCGGGCCTTCGATGAAGCGCTGGCGCTTGAATTCGCCCGCGGGAAGCGGGGCGCGACACCGCTCAGCCTGCTCTTCATCGACGTCGACTGGTTCAAGCGGTTCAATGACCACTACGGCCATCCGGCGGGTGACGAATGCCTGCGCGCCGTCGCCGGCTGCATCAAGGCCACGGCCCAGCGGCCGACCGATTCGGCGGCCCGCTATGGCGGAGAGGAGTTCGCGCTCATCCTGCCTGAAACCGACGCGCGAGGCGCATTCGTCATCGCCGAAAACCTCAGGGGCAAGGTGCGCGACCTCGGGCTCACCCATGCCGGCAGCGAAAAGGGCATCGTCACGGTCAGCATCGGGGTCGGGACTTTCGATCCGGACAGCGCCCCGATCGAGATCGCCGATCTGCTCAGGCGCGCCGACGAGGCTCTCTATGGCGCCAAGGCGGCGGGGCGGGACAGGGTCCACGGCTGGCGCCCGCATCTCAGCAAGCCACACTCCAGCGGTGGGCGGCGCCGGCTCTGAACCGACACGGGGCTCGGCCTTCCGATCGCGGCTTCCGGTAAGGGACAACCCGCACGGGAATCCAAAAATCCGACAATTCCGATAATTTGCCCCGGCAGCTCTGTTATATCGATGTTGCACAAATGGTTGACCCTGGGTTAGCATCCCCGCGCAGGCGTCGATGGGAGGCTCTTTTTTACAGCGGCGGCCAGCTGGAGCGGCATGCGTTGTCTAGCGCAGGGAGGATGCTCCAACACTTTGAACCGACGCATGATCCTCCTGAAACCGGTCCCGGTTTTCGGGGTCGTGCGTTCTTGTGGAGGAGGATCCCATGAACAGACGTGAATTCCTGCTGTCGTCCGCGGCGTTCGGCGCCATGATGATTGCCGCGCCCTCGGTGTTCGCCGAGGACAAGCTCACCATCCTTGGCTCGGTGCCCAGTCTCGGCTTTCCGTTCTTTGTGCACATGCTGAACGAGATCAAGGCCGAGGCCGCCACGCAGGGCGTCAACCTGACCGAGAGCGACGGCCAGAACTCGGCCACCAAGCAGACCGCCGACATCGAGGCGGCCCTGGTGCAGAAGGTCAACGCCATCGTCATCTCGCCGCTCGACGTCAACGCGCTGGCGCCGGCCATCGAGGAAGCGGTCAAGGCGGGTGTTCCGGTCGTGACGATCGACCGCCGCGTCGACGGCGTCGAGGGCATCCTCGCCCATGTCGGCGCCGACAACGTCAAGGGCGGCGAGGCGGAGGCCAACGCCATGGTGGCGGCGTTCCCCAACGGCGCCAAGATCTTCCACCTGCAGGGCCAGCCGGGTGCTGGGCCCGCGATCGACCGCAACAAGGGCGTGCACAACGTGCTCGATCCGCTGAAGGACAAGTACCAGATCATCTTCGAGCAGACCGCCAACTTCGCCCGCGCCGAGGCGCTGTCGGTGACCGAGGCGGGGCTCGCCGCCAACGGCAAGCCGGACGCCATCGTCTGCGCCAATGACGACATGGCGCTCGGCGCCATGGAGGCGTGTGCCGCCCGCAACTTCACCGACGTCAAGATCTACGGCTTCGACGCGTTGCCGGAAGCGCTGGTGGCGGTGCGCGACGGCAAGCTTGCCGGCACCGTCGAGCAGTTCCCGGGCGAGCAGTCGCGCACGGCCGTTCGCATCGCGGTCGCCTACGCCAAGGACAAGACCGAGCCGAAGGAGAAGCTGGTGCTGCTGACGCCGATCGTCATCGGCAAGGACAATCTCGACAAGGCGGAGCGGATTGGCGAGACGAAGTAGGGCTGGTTGGGATCGGCCGATTGGCAAGGCAGGCGAGGCATCGCCCCCCTCTGCCCTGCCGGGCATCTCCCCCTCAAGGGGGGAGATCGGCTATTTGTGCTGTTTTCCCCAATCCTTCAACGTCCAAGGAAAAGTGCCACCGGTGACACGGCCAATCTCCCCCCTTGAGGGGGAGATGTCCGGCAGGACAGAGGGGGGCGTTCAAGCGCCGACGGAGCCCGGATGAATTTCACCAAGGAAGCAACCGTTGCCAGCTGAAGCCGCACCCGTCCTGCTCGCCGTCGAAGGCGTCACCAAGCATTTTTCCGGCGTCACCGCGTTGAGCGACGTCTCGCTCGACATCAGGCCCGGCGAAATCCTCGGGCTGCTCGGCGAGAACGGCGCCGGCAAGTCGACGCTGTTGAAAATCCTGTCCGGCGTCATGCCGCCGTCCAGCGGCCGCATCACCTTCGACGGCGCCGACTATCAGCCGGCGAGCCCGCAGGATGCCAAGCAGCTCGGCATCGTCACCATCTACCAGGAACTCAGCCTGATCCCGACGCTGACGGTGGCGGAGAACATCTTCATCGGCCGCGCGCCGACCGGTCCGCTCGGGCTGGTCAGCTGGCGGCGCATGGAGGAAGACTCGCGCGCGATCATCGCCCGCGTCGGTCTGACGATCGATCCGATGACGCCGGTCTCGGCGCTGTCGGTGGCCGAACAGCAGCTTGTCGAGATCGCCCGCGCGCTGTCGGTGAAAAGCCGGCTGATCATCATGGACGAGCCGACCTCGGCGCTGACCGAGACGGAGGTACAGCGCCTGCTGTCGATCATGGACCGGCTGCGCAAGGACAAGGTCGCCATCATGTTCGTCACCCACCGGCTGGAGGAGGCCGCCGCCATCTGCGACCGCATGACGGTGCTGCGCGACGGCAGGCTGGCCGGGCATCTCGACCGCGACAACGGACCGATCGAACTGCCAAGGATCATCGAGAAGATGGTCGGCCGCGCCGCGTCCGAACTCTATGCGCGGCCGGCGCAGCGCGCCGCTGCCGGCGACATCAGGCTGTCGGTGCGCGGCCTGCGCACCGTGCGCGACCCCGATGCGCCGCATGCCATCGTGCTCGACGGCGTCGACATCGACCTGAAGGCCGGCGAAATCCTCGGCGTCGCCGGTCTGGTCGGCTCCGGCCGCACCGAACTGGCGCGCGCCATTTTCGGCGCCGACCGCATCGCGGCGGGAACCATCACGCTCGACGGCAGGCAGATCGCGCCGGCATCGCCCGCCGACGCCATCGCGCTCGGCATCGGCCTGGTACCGGAGGACCGCAAGCACCAGGCGATCTTTGCCGCATTGGGCATCCTGCCGAATTTCTCCGTCGCGTCGCTCGGGCATTTCAGCAACGGCTTCGGCTTCATGGCCGAGCGGCGCGAGCGCGATGCGCTTGCCGGCTTCCGCAAGATGCTGTCGATCCGCATGGCTTCGGCCGAGCAGGCGATCGAGGGCCTGTCGGGCGGCAACCAGCAGAAGGTGATCCTGGCGCGCTGGCTGGCGCGCGATCCCAAGGTGCTGATCGTCGACGAGCCGACGCGCGGCGTCGATGTCGGCGCCAAGACCGAGGTGCACCAGATCCTGGTGCAGCTTGCGGCGCGCGGCATCGCGGTGATGATGATCTCGTCCGAACTGCCCGAGGTGCTGGCGGTGTCGGACCGCATCGTCACCATGCGCCGGGGGCGCATCACCGGCCAGATGCAGGCCGTCGAGGCAAACGAGGAAAAACTGATGGAACTGATGGCGCTCGACAGGCAGGACGCGAAGGGGCAGGCACGATGAGCGTGGCGGGCGAACAGAACCAGCGCGGCGGCATCAATTTCGCGCGGCTCCTGATGAGTTTCGGGCCGCTGCTGTTCCTGGCCGCGCTGATCGTCGTCTTCACCGTGCTGAAGCCGAGCTTCATGGATCCGATCAACCTTTTCAACATCACGCGGCAGATCTCGATCACCGGGCTGATTGCGCTTGGCATGACCTTCGTCATCCTCACCGCCGGCATCGATCTGTCGGTCGGCTCGCTGCTCGCCTTCTGCGGCATGGTCGCCGCCGTGGTCGCCAAGGGCGGCACCGCCAACACGCTGTCGCTGTCGACGTCGGGCACGCAAGGCTATGGCTGGTTCGCGGCCCTCTTGGCCGCCGTCGTGGTGGGGGCCGCCGCCGGCGGCGTGCAGGGGTTTGCCATCACCAGGCTGAAGGTGCCGCCCTTCGTCGTCACGCTGGGCGGGCTGACGGTGTTTCGCGGGCTGACGCTGACCATCTCCAATGGCGGTCCGATCTCGGGCTTCGACGCCTCGATGCGCTGGTTCGGCACCGGCCTGATCGGCCCGGTGCCGGTGCCGGCGATCATCTTCGCGGTGGCAGCCATCCTGTGCCACATCGTGCTGCGCTACACGCGCTACGGCCGCGCCGTCTATGCCGTCGGCGGCAATGCCGAGGCGGCACGGCTGTCGGGCCTGCGCGTCGACCGCATCCTGGTCTCGGTCTATGTGATCGTCGGCTTCTTCGCCGGGCTTGCCGCCTTCGTGCTGTCGGCCAGGCTCAACTCGTCGGAAGCAGTGGCCGGCATCGGCTACGAGCTGACGGTCATTTCCGCCGTCGTCATCGGCGGCACGTCGCTGTTCGGCGGCATCGGCTCGGTCGGCGGCACGGTGGTGGGCGCGGCCCTGATCGGCGTGCTGCAGAACGGGCTGCAGTTCAACAACGTGTCGTCCTACACGCAAAGCATCGTCATCGGCCTGATCCTGATCCTGGCGGTGGCGTTCGATCGGTGGTTGAAGTCGCGGGTAAGAAGGTGAGGGGGCGATGAGGACAGCTTTAACCAGAGCCTGCCGAAGCGTGGTAGTGGTGGCGATGCTTGTGTCTCAAGCCCACGCCGCGGATGGGCTGTATGATTGGAGCGACGAGCAGGGGGTAGCGTCCGCAAAGCGGATTGCCGTGAAGTGCCTGGACGAGTTCGAAGACAGTAAAGAGCGTGACTCCTGCGTGTTCAAGCCAATCGAGATTTGCCGCACGCAATTTGACAATGGCAGCCAAAATCAGTCCGCCATAAATCAATGTACCGGCTATTCGGGCGCCGCGTGGACCAGCATTGTCGACGATGTCTATGCTCGGCTCGTGCAATCGGGAAAAGCATCGAGCGAGACTGCAAAATCGCAGTCTATGTGGAGCGCGTGGAACAAGTTCGATTGCGCTGCCATTTCCGACTATGACGGCACGAGGGCCTTAATGGACTATGGTGCGTGCAAGACCAGACATGGAGCGGGAAGGGTTTTTGATTTGTTGGAGTTGATCCCGCATTAATGGCGGCCGCGCGAGCGCTCCTTTGCGGGGACGTCCTAGCCGGCCATCTTCTCCAGGTTTGGGCACCTACGCCGCCTCCCTTGCCCAGAGCCGATGACCGTATCGACGGAAGAAGCGCGCCACGAGGCGCTGCTGCCTGGCCCTGGCAAGGTCGGCCAGGCGCCGCTCCTGTCGCCAGCGCGGCATGTTGCGCCAGCAGGCGATGAAGCGGGTGGCATCCTCGACGGCTTCTTCCGCCGACAGCGCCGGGCCGATCGCCGCCAGGAACAGCGCTTCTGACTGTTTCAGCTCGTCGATGACGGCCTTGCGGCTCATGTGATCGTGGCGGGCACGCTCGATGCCGTTGCGGCGGATCGCCTCGAAGGCTTCGAGCAGAGCAGGGCTGTCGCCGGTGTAACCGCAGGCGCGGGCGAAATCGGCGGCAAGGGCGTGCATCGTCGCTCCCGGAACTGATGCGGCGGGCGGTTCTCCCTCCGACTCACATTTGTGAGTGTATATAAGCATAACTCAAATATTTGTAGAAGAAAAACTTTTGGAGAAGTTTGAAAAGCGCGACTCGACTCTCGCGCCAAAAGGCAGGAATATGCGAACAAATCAGGAACAAAAGGCAAGGGAGGGGCGATGGCATTGCCAGGCAAGGAACCGGTGATCGCGCATGTCGCCTCGATATCGGTCGAGTGCGCCGATTGCGGCCGCAACAGGTGGTGGCGGCCCGATCAGCTGAAGCGGTTCGGGGTGACGGGGAACACGCCGCTGGCCGCATTGTCGGGCCGCATCGTCTGCTCGGCCTGCCGCGCCGACGGGCTGCCGGGCGCCGCGGTGTCGATCCAGGCGGCGTTCATCGACGAGCGCCAGCGTGTGCGCAGCGAAGCGCGGATGCTGAACGACCGCGAGGTGCCGCTGGAGGGATCGAAGCGGGCTTGACGAGGGGGCTGGTAGGGTGGTGGCTGAGCAAATGCCGGACGGACCGAGTCTGGCTGGATTTGTTCTGGCTCGCTGAGCTCTTCGCCTCGGTCACGGCATGGATCCCAGGGTCTTCGCGACGTCGCTTCGCTCCTGCTTCGCCCTAGGATGACGAAGTTCATGTAGCCAGCGGCAAACCGCCGAGGCCGGAGACTGGCATATGAGAGGAACTCGTGGGCCGTTGCCGTCGACGACCACAGCAATCGCAACTTCGGAGAATAGCCGAAGCCTCTCTCCCTTCGTCATCCTAGGGCGGAGCAGCCGCGCAGCGGCGTCGCGGAGACCCTAGGATCCATGCCGTGACATCGGAACGTTACTACGGTGCAGAACCGTACGCGATTCGGAACACGGCCCTGTGCCTCATACCACGTCGCGCGTGGCAGGGGTCGTAACATTGGGTAGTGGGTCAGTTTGAAATCACCCCAGACAGATGATGCCGATTCATCTCGTCTACGATCCAAGCACGGACTCGCCGCAGCTTTGAGCCTTTAATGTCTCGGATTATCAGTTGGGTCATGGCGGCATCGACCTCGGCCATCTTGATTTCGCCCCAGCCGGTGGTCCGCAGGTAGCGATAAACGTCTTCGCCGAAATTGCGCACGCGATGAATAAGGGCGTCAGTTTCAGCCTGCTCCGGATCAAAGTCTATCGTCAGAAAATGCGTCAATGTAGGTTGCTCTTTCCATCGGCAACGATGGATGCATTCATCGTGCGTAAGGCACCATTCTTTTCCGAACGTGACCTAATCGGCTTCGCGCGCGTCTGCAAAGTTCATCCTGGTATCATCGCTTAGGTCCGGTGGGCATCATACCTCTCCTGGACCACCAGAAGTATGATTTTGCCAATTGTCTGGCTGTTCGATCGGCTTGACCCGATCGCCACCCCAAAAGCCTTTGACGATGATGCCTAGAACAATAAGTCCGCCTAGAGCCGCCAGGATCCCCGAGATCGTCATCGCGCATCTCCACAATGCTTTCCACTAAGCGTATAGGCGTGTCCGCCTACGCGGGCAAACCGGGATAGGCGCTTTCGCATTTCAAATTTCAAACTGACCCACTACCTAACATTGCTCTCGGCTGCGTTGCTCATCCTCAATACCCCAGCAGTTCCTTCAGCGGGATGACGCGCCAGACGTGTTTGATGGCGTAGCGGTTGAAGGTCAGCGTCTTGGGCGGATTGTACTGCTCGACGACGAGTTCGGCGGCGGTGCGCTTGACCAGCTTCTTGATGAAGGCCTTGCCGTTGCGCTCGTTCTCTTCGGGAAAGGTCTCGATGACCACATGGTCGCCGGGCACGGCGTCGCGGCCGCCGCAATAGATCAGGTCGCCGGGTTCGTAGCGCGGCACCATGGAATCGCTGAGCACATGCAGCGCAAATACTTTCGGCAGGTTGCGAACCCCCGGCGGGCGCTGGACGTAACCGGCAGGCTCGCCGTTGAAGGTGAAGTCGCCATCGTCGCCGCCGACTGCGGCCCCCAGCACCTCGATATCCATTGATCCGGCGGGCAGGGGGGCGGCATCGGTGACGATTTCGGCATCCGCCACCGGGCCGGCATCGTCGAGGAAGACGACTTGCCCTTGGCCAAGCGCGACGGGGTCGACGCGCAGGAAGGCGGCGGTCTTCAGCAGGTTCTCGGTCTTGGGCAGGTTGCGGCCGGTTTCCCAGTTGCCGACGGCGGCGACATCGGTGTCGTTGTGCTCGGCGATATGGCGCATGACCAGGCCGCGCTGCTTGCGCGCCTTGCGGATCGCCGCCCCGACCTTGATCGACAGTTCCGTCTTTGCCATGGCGCCATGTGAGCGATGAAAGCGGCTCTCGTCTATGAAAGAATGGCTTGCATCTATTTTTGAGTTATGCTTATATCTGGTCATGCAGAACCTGTCCAACTTCGATGGCGCCCTGGCGCCGGCCTCATCCGAGGCGCATCCGGCGGCGAAGGCCGTCACCCATTCGCTTCCGTCCCGGCCGTCCTCCTCCCCGGCCGGGGCGAAGCCTGAGGCTCGATGCTTGCGTGCATCGCCCTCGGGTCCGGTTCGCCCGTCACTGGCGGCCGGAACGGCCGGAGCCGCCGCTCCCCGCGGCTCTGGCCCCCAATTCGGCCGGCATGGCGCCGGCCCGGGTTCTTCCGGGCCAACCGGCCGGTCGTGCATCCGCACGCAGGACGGCACCGTTGTCCTGTTCGACCGGGCAACGGGCAGGGCGGTATCCGCGCCTGACAGACCTGCGGCCGAAGTGCGGCTTTCGCGCCTCGCGGCCAGGCAATCGATCCGCCCCGGCTGACGCCGGCGAGAAGCCGGCCCTCGAACCTCACAAACCTTGATCGCGGCTCCCGACACTCGGGGCCGGTCCCCTGACGCTTGCCTGACGGCGCGTGCTCTCGAGCGCGGCCGAAGGCGGAACCCTGGACGGAGCCTGGAGATGGCAAGCTACAGCGACGCGGAATTGCAGGAGATCGCCCGCTGGCTGAAGGAGGGGCTTTCCGCCTCGAAGATCGCGGCGGCGTTCAGCGCACTGCGCGGCGCGCGCGTGTCGCGCAACGCCATCATCGGCATCGTGCACCGCAACGCCATGTTGGGCGCGATCGGCTTTGCCAATGGCAGACCGGCCGGCGCCAAGCGCGGCGCGGGCGAAAGAGCCGCAAGCAAGCGAGCGGGCGGTACGCCCGCCGAGGGCAAGGCGGCTGTTGGCAAGGTTGGGCCCACCGCCAAGGGCGCCGGTGCCCGCAAGGGTGTCGCCCGGCCGAGGTGGGACCCGCCGCCGGCCTGGCTGCCGCCGCGCCTGTATGCGCGCGAGGTCGGCGTGCTGGTGGCCGACGGCCAGGCCTATCGCCTCGAGGTGCCGGTGCCGCCGCGCACCGTCATCGGCCGCCAGCCGCATGGCGTGGCGATGCGCTTCATCGACTGCCTGTTCGGCCGCTGCCGCGCGCCGCTGGATCTGACGCTGGAGGAGGACCCTGAAAACGATGCGCCGGGCGGCCGGCCGGGCGCCGACATGCTGTGCTGCGGCATGCGCACCAGGGCGCTGAAAAGCTATTGCGACTACCACCAGGCACGCTTCCGCCGCCGCGTTTTCGAGGTGGCGCCGGGGTGAGCGTCCCTTCTCCCCGTCCCTATACGGGGAGAAGGTGCCGGCAGGCGGATGAGGGGCGGCACTGGCGTAGCAGAGTTGAGAGTTCGGTCGCCCACTTGCCGAAGCGTTGGCGCTGCCCCTCACCCTTACCCGTTCCGGGGCGAGCCGCGGTCTCGCCCGTCCTCCGGACCCCCGTATAGGGACGGGGAGAGGGGGCTGTCAGCGCAGGAGCCTAATTCTTCTCCCGTCCACGTGCCGGCAAGCGGATGAGGGCGGCGCTGACATGGCAGGCAAACGCGCACGAGCGGTCGCGAGGATTTCAGATGAAGCAGGATCGAGACGAAAGCCCCACCGCCTTATTTCGGGATATGGCGGCCTTGCCTGGGCATGCGGCTTTGCACGGTCCTTGCCTCGAGCATCATGGCCGGGCCGCCGTCGGCAACGAGGATGCCGCTGACCCGGGCAAAGCCGGTGAACACCTTCATGGCATCGGATTCGGAGATCTGCGCGGCGATGGCCGCACTGCAGGCATTGAGCGCGCTGCGGTATATGTGGCCGCGCCGCTCGATCGGCCAGCGCTGCAGGAAATCGGCGGCGTCGCTGACGCTGTCGATCTCTTCCACCTGGCCCTCCATCCGCACCTTGAGCGGCACCCCGGTCTTCATCGTACCCACGGCGTTCACCTTCGATCTGGCATTGCGCGCGGCATTCAAGCCCGCACTCATAAACGCGCAAGGCTGGCGGGCGGTTGCATCACATCCGCGCCGGCGTCACGGACCGGCGGCGGCGTCGAGCCAATCATGCGCCCGGCTCCGCGGCTTGGCAACCAGTATGCCCTGCTGCCCGGCCACCTTGATGAAGGCGTCGAAGGCGATGCGCTGGGTGCAGGTGCCGTCCACGGCCAACCCAACCAGCCTCGCCGCCTCGACGTAACCAGGCGCGGTCTTGTCGGGCCATTGGTGTCCGAGCGCCGTCGCGGCGTCGGCCACCGAGCCAACCAGCATGGTCCTGTTGTCGCAAAATCGCAGAGTAACCGGCATGAAGGCCGTCATCGGCAAACCTCCCCTTGTCATCGACGCGACAAAACGTCGAAACCCGCCGCTGGTTCCATCAGCCGTGGCTTGAATACGGGCGCGGCGGCGGCATGAGCGAGCGGCCCTTCATGCAGCTCTATGTCTCCGATTTCGTCGGTGACACGTTGCAGCTCTCCACCGAGCAGATCGGCGCCTACATGCTGCTGTTGATGGCGATGTGGAACGCTGGCGGCCGGCTGCCCGACGACGACGCCAAGCTGGCGCGCGTGGCGCGGCTGTCGCTGAAGAAATGGCGCGCGCTCAGCGTCGACCTGTTGACCTTTTTCGAGCGCGAGGGCGGCGAGATCGGCCACGGGCGGCTGACCAGGGAGCTGCACAAAGCCCAGGGCAAAAGCCAGGCGAGGGCCGCCGCCGGCGCACGCGGCGGGGCCGCCACCGCGTTGAAAACAAAGGCGCATGCGGCGGCAAATGCCGGCGCTTTGCCGCGGCATCTTCCAGAGTCCAGAAACCAGAGTGAAAAAGCTGACGCTTTTTCCCGGGAAAAGGCTGGCGCCTTTTCCCCCGAAAACGCGCAGGGATTTGCGGGCCGGAGGCAAGAAGACGCGCGGCGCTTCTCCCCGCGCACCGCCAGGCCGAAAAAGCCGGCCGGCTGGCATCAGCCGAAAACCCACACCGACGCCGCCAACGCCATCATCGAGGAGATCCGGAACCATGACCGCAGCCGAATTGCAGCAGGCGACGAAGGCGCTGGCCGCGATGTTCTCATGCTTCCCGCAATCCGCGCTGACTGACGTCGACATGCAGATGCGCGGCTATCTCAGCGCCGTGCAGGAGGCCGAGCTGGCCGACCTGCAGTCCGCCATCCAGCGCTTCATGCGCGGCGAGGTGAAGACCGGCAACGCGCAGTTCTGCCCCTCCAGCGCGCAGCTCTGCATCGAACTGCGCGAACGCCGCGCCATCCGCGAACTGCTGGCGAGGCGGGCGGCAGGCACGCTGGCGCAACCGGTGGGAAGAAGGGGGGCTGCGTAAGGATGCGCGCATTTGCTGGGCTGCCTGTTCGGTCGGCGCCAGCCCTACGCGAGCGAAGCGGCAAAATGGAGCGCCGATCGCCTGAGCCCAGAATTCCTGAAAACCCAATTCGAAACCCAACCCCCAACCAAGGAGCTCCCCATGGCCAAGAAAACCAGACCCGCCAAACCGCAGGCGCCGAAGCTGCCGAAGGGCGAGGCCGAGCAGGTGCGCATCCGCCGCGAGATCGGCCATGATTTCGCGCTGAGGGACGACGCCTTCGGCCGCAAGCGGCTGGCCACCGGCACTCAGGAGGCAAGCCGCGTCTACGAGGTGTCGAATGACGGCTTCACCGCCACCGGCGGCATCGTGCGGGTGCGCAATGTCGACCCGCTCATCGGCATCACCTCGCTGTCGCGCCAGCAGCGCGAGGCCGGCCAGCGCTACCGCGAGGATTTCCAGTGCAGCCAGCAGGCGAGCGTGAAACCGATGCGCTGGACCGAGCGCGTCGACGGCGGCCGCCAGGGCGGCGGCATCGCCGACAGCGTGCTCGACGCCGGCCGCGCGCACGCCGCCGCCACAAGGGCGCTATGCCACTGGGAGGTGGCCGCCGTGGTGCGGCAAGTCTGCTGCGCCGGCGGCTCGATCAAGAGCCTGGCCGAGCAGACGGGGGAAGGCAGGGACGTGGTGACGAAGCTGCTGAAGGTCGGGCTGGACCTGCTGGCGGTGCATTATGGGATGATGATGGGGCGGAGGGTGGGGAATCCATAGACATCTCGCCAGCAGGCATCCTAGAGGATGCGTTAGAACTCCACGAGAGCAGGACTATGAATTATCGGCACGCGTTTCACGCTGGGAATCACACTGAAGTGTTCAAGCATGCCGCTTTGACGATCATACTTGAGCGCCTGATTCAAAAAGTGCAGCCCTTCATGGTGCTGGACACGCACGCTGGTGTTGGGTTGTATGATCTCAGTTCGGATGAGGCCAATCGAACTGGTGAAAAGGAATATGGCGTTGGAAGAATGTTCGGCAAGCCGCTCGCTTCCGCGCCGGCCTATGCAAAACTCCTAGGCGACCTGAATAGAGACGGGCTCAGGACATATCCCGGATCGCCGGAGATAATCCGGAACATGCTCCGAAATGGGGATCGTCTCGTAGCTTGTGAACTACACCCCGAGGATGGAGAGCTTTTGCAAAAACGCTATCGGCGAGACCGAAGGGTTACAGTTCAACTGCGCGACGGATATGAGGTGGTGGGAGCTCTGCTGCCTCCACCAGAACGACGTGGATTGGTTTTCATCGATCCGCCTTTTGAACAGAAAGATGAAACGAAGCATCTCGCAAACGTTCTTCGTAAGGGGGCGAAAAAGTGGGCAACTGGCATATTTCTTGTTTGGTACCCGATTAAGGATTCCACAATCGGAGACGCAGTGGCCAAGGCCGCGGTTTCCGCGGGGTTCAACAAGATATTGCGAGCAGAATTCGCACCTTTTTTGCGAGACGGCGCCCGCTTGGCTGGAAGCGGATTTGTTATATGCAACACGCCTTGGACGGTAGATGACAGGCTTCGCAACTTATGCCACGAGTTGACGCCGCTGCTAGGCGGTGCAAACACCACATGGTCCGTTGAATGGTTGACTGGCCGCAATTAGTGGATGCGGTCGATTGGCTGTGGCTCATCGTTCTCAATCGCGTGGATGACAGCCATCAAATCACGCCATTTTTGACAAGTCACAATGTCACTGCGGGCCAGAGCCCTGTCTGCGCGATCATCCATCAGTTCAAGGGCCTTGTCCGAGCCATATCGTTGCATCATCTTGACGCCCCGGTACCATGTCTCTCGCCCGAATCCGTAATCGTGGAGGCGTGAAGTGCTGTCAACCATTGATTCGATCGTCACATCGTATCGGCCAACTTTGAATTCTGACTTCTTGCGCTTCAATGCCGTTAGCTCCGGTGCGCGTCATCCTCGCGTCGACTATTCTCTGTATAACGAATCAGAGGCGGTCGCCAACAAACCCCAAAATGCGATAGCATTTGGTAGGGTGGCAACCATAACACAGTGGGAAGCGCGGTGCGAATTTTCGGCCCAAGGAGAGCATTTTGGCCGCAAAGTTTGAGACCGAAGTCCAGCGTCAGCCCAATGTCAGTTAGCTTGTTCGCCCGCAGGGCCGCAATTGGAATGAATGCGTGATGTTGGCGCCTTCAATCGGTGAATCCCGGCCTTCGGTGCTTAGAGCCCCGCTTCCACCTAGATTGAGAGGATATCTCGCTTCGTGCGCGATGCAGCCCGAGCGGGTACTGTTCCTCGACATCGAGACGACCGGCCTGAGCCACCATTACGATGAAATCACTGTCATAGGTTGGTCAATTGGCGCGAGTGCATACACTCTCGTGAAGGGAGATAGCCACCGCCAACTGGCCGAGGATGCAAAAAACGCGATCGCGTTGGTAACGTTTAACGGCATTCGGTTTGACCAACGCTTCATTCGGCAGGAGTTTCCTGACGTCGCCCTGCCTGAAATCCATCTCGATCTTATGTATCTCTGTCGTCGGGTTGGCCTAACGGGCGGGCAAAAGGCAATCGAAAAACAGTTGGGAATCAACCTGCGGACTGATATCGGCGACTTGGATGGTTTTGCCGCAGTTTTGTTGTGGCATCGCTATCTTAGAGGCGATTTTGGCGCACTCCAGACCCTCGTTCGCTATAATCGTGCCGATATAGCGGCGATGGGCGCTATTTTTGATCACGTGCTAGACCTATTGCAGATCGAGCCGGATCTGTTCACCGGTCCTACAAAGTTCTTGCCTTGGGCAGCGCCAGCTGGATGGAAAGATCTGCCGGCACTCCGACCTGCTAGTCCTGATCTAGTCTCTGCCCCACATTTCAATCACCTTCTTGCAAATGGCCCGGCTGCAAATGCTCGCATCGTTGGTATCGATCTTACGGGATCAGAAAGCCGTGGCTCTGGTTGGTGTCTGTTGGACGGTACCCACGCCAGCACCGAAACCATCTTCAGCGATGACGCCATTCTCGCACGGACGATCGATGCAAAACCGGATCTAGTCTCTGTGGATTCCCCCCTGTGCCTGCCAGCTGGCAGACTAACGGTGGAAGACACTGATCCTGGCCGCGACCGATTTGGTATCATGAGGCAGTGCGAGCGCGAACTCAAGCGGCGGGGTGTGAATGTCTACCCGTGCCTTCTCCCGAGTATGCAGAAATTGACAGCCAGGGGCATTCGCCTTGCAAATGTGCTCAGGCAACAGGGTATTCCTGTTATCGAGAGTTATCCGGGCGCTGCTCAGGATATCATGAGAATTCCACGCAAGGGCGCGGGCGTGGAATGGTTGAAACTCGGCCTCAGTGAGTTCGGCATTGAGGGAGACTACACTGACATTGATGTCTCTCATGACGAGCTCGACGCAATCACCTCGGCACTTGTAGGCACATTCCATATGGCCGGTCTGTCCGAGCCCTTGGGGACCGAGGAGGAACCACCATTGATCATTCCAAAGCTGGATGCTGATCCCGGCCCTATCGTCATAGGCGTGAGTGGCCCGATCGCTGCGGGAAAGACAACTTTCGCACAAGCGCTGGAGCGAGGCGGCTTCGCATATACTCGCTTCAGCCTGGTGATCGATGATCTCCTTAGAGACCAAGGCCGGGAACTTGACCGGGCAAACCGTCAAGAATTGGGACGCCAGATCAACGATACTGGACGACAGCGATGGTTGGCTGAGCAAACATTGAAGCGCGTCGACGGTGCTCAAAGGATTGTCGTAGATGGGCTTCGCTTTCCAGAAGACCATGCTTTCCTTACAGAAAAATTCGGCGCACGCTTTCAGCATGTTTTTATTGACGCGGCCGAAGGCCTAAGGCGAATACGATATCAGCAAAGGACCGCCGACGGGAGTTTCGAGGATGCCGTCCGCTCGGAAGTAGAGAGCAGAGTTGCTGAGCTAAGTCGTTTGGCGCACGAGATATTTATGAACGATGCAACAAAATCCGAGCTTCAAACGCTGGCCGAGCGCATACTACAAGATATAAACGAGGTAGGAAAATGCCAGTCTCAATCGTAGTGGGCGGACAGTTTGGCTCTGAGGGAAAGGGTAAAGTTGCTCTTGAAATTGCTCGTAGGTCAAAGGCGCCTGTGACACTCGTACGAGTTGGTGGACCAAATTCCGGTCATACAGGGTACGACCGAGCAGGAAAAAAATGGGCACTGAGGCAGTTGCCAGCCGGATGTGTCGACCGGAACGTGGACGTAGTTTTCCCAGCCGGCTCATACATCAATGTCGAAGTGCTGCTGAATGAAATTGAAGTACTACACTACCCAAGAGATCGTGTTTTCATCAGCCCATTTGCACGAATTATCACGGAACAACACAGAGCCTGGGAGCGTGACGCTGGTTTGGTCGGGTCCATTGGATCTACTGGCTCTGGTGTGGGAGGCGCTGTTATGGCGGCGGCGGCACGAGAGGCCGCGAATTTCCCGCTTGAATCGCCAACTGCGGAGCAACACGCCAGTCTACAGCCATTTATAGACGACATCTCGGAGCGTCTTCGGAAAGGACTAAACCACGAAAACCGAGTTATTATTGAAGGGACACAAGGCTTTGGTCTCTCCTTACTAGAAGGTGGCTACTGGCCAAAATCGACGTCGCGTTCAACCACTGCAGCAGGTGCGCTTGCCGAAGCGGGTCTCAGCCCGCTAGACGTGGATGATGTAACTATGGTGATCCGCTCTTTTCCGATTCGAGTAAGTGGCGATTCTGGCCCTTTGCTGAATGAAACCACGTGGGCAGCAATTGCTTCTGGCGCTCGGTTGAAAGCCGACATACGAGAATACACTACCGTAACTCAAAAGCTTCGACGGGTTGGACATTTTGATGTCGACTTGGTGAAACGAGCATGTCTGGTGAATAGGCCAAGGCGGCTCGTATTAAACCATCTAGATTACATCGGGCCTGTCGCTGATTTGAAGAATTCGACAAGCGCGCTGTCGAGATTTGTGGCTGACGTTGAATCCTGGATCGATAAATCCCCGGATTGGTTGGGGTTTGATGGCCTAGGTGTCGTCGAAAACTTCAAGAGTTGTACATGGAACGTGTGATAAATGAAAACAAGGAAGAAGAGGTTCTTACACGGGAGGATGCGAGGCGAATAGCGGAAGATCTCATTGGTAAACCTGATCCATTGAAGTCGATGAAGATTTCTCCGTCTTTGTTGGCAGCGGAGCATATAGCAGACTATGTCATTGCAACTGGTCTGGTTTCACCATTTTATCTTGGTGGAAAGAAAAAACGATTAAAGAAGGCCTCATATGAGGGAAGAATTGGAAGTAAGGCTTATGAATTCAAAAAGGGGGAGCTGGTATTAGTTCCATTCAATAAGAATTGTCTTACTGTTCCTGCTAATTCGATTGTTTTTGTCGAGTGCGATCTCGATTTTAGGCTTCCAGAGTATATTGCTCTTCGATTCAATCTGCAGATACGGCATGTGCATAGAGGCCTTCTCCTCGGAACTGGACCGCTTGTAGACCCAGGATACTGGGGGAAGTTGTGCATTCCGCTGCACAATCTAACCTCTAAGGACTACGATATCCCAATTTCAGAAGGATTGATTTGGATCGAGTTTACAAAGACTACTTCAAATGTATCGCCGACGAAGGCCATCGGGTCAAAGCCGGGTCCAGATCAATTTTGGAATATAGAGGATTTCATACGAAAGGCATCAAAGCATTATACGAGAATTGAGTATATACCGATCCAAAGTTCGATACCTGAGGCGGTTTATGAGGCAAATCTTAGGTCAAAAGAAGCCCTGGAGAAATCTTCGAGAGCTCAGAAGAAGGTGGCGCTTTTCGAAAAGATTGGATGGGGTGGGTTGGCTGGTCTTTTATTGGGTGGAACTGCGCTCCTTTATTCCTCTATATCTGCAATAGATACCCAGATACAGATATCGAAGAATTACGTGGAGGACTCTAAGCATGAAATTATTGCCGCAAGGGAGGCGATATCTCATGCGGACAAATGGAAAATGAAGTTGGATAGTACCGCAGAGTTGTCGGATAAATTATCTGAGCAAATTCGCGCGCTAACATCCAAAATTGAAGGGCTTGAGCGTTCAAATGTGGAGCTTTCTAAGACAGTGAAGGCTTTGCAGACCAGTCATTGACGGCTTTGCGTCTGGAGTCGAACCTTATAATCCGACCAGATTTCGCAGAACTCGTTGACTTTTTGCCGAAGCACAGGGTCAGGATTGACTACGAAGAAGGTTCGGCAACTATAGGCCGAAGCCCGAATAGCGAGGCTATCACAACCTAGTTGTGACATCCAATGCTGCGCTTCTGCATCGTGTCCACCACGAAAACGTGAGTTGTGGTGGTAGATAATCGCAGACCTGCCGCGGGCCAGTTGAGTGGCCTCATTTAGCGGTATCCGCTTTTGGAAATTGTTGCTCCTTCGTCGGCCCTCAGCGTCGTCGACCAGCCCGTTGTCGGGATCTGCAAAAACGAGATCGCAGTGGCTAAGATCACTGAACACTCGCTTGAACCAGTCTGTTCTGTACCGATCTCTGGCCGAGGCTGGGATCTTTGCAGAATGCATCTTTTCGCTTGAGAATGTTGCGTCAAGAATGCCTGCCGCTTCGATGGCTGTGACCGACCGAGATTTGGGTGCCAAAGCCTTTAAGACGTCAAAGAGTTTAGGGTCGAGACGGCGCCATTTAGCGGAGTCGGAGAGATACTGTATATGGCGGCCATCTGAATTGTGGCTTTCGTCGGGGACCAAGTACCATGCCACTCCTAGAGCCCTATCTGCACTCAAGTGTCTAAGCAGGGCGAACTTGATATAGTCGCCAATGTCCCCAGCGTATCGATCCTGCACCGATCTACTCCAAAAAATGATACCGAGTCACATATAGATCAATTGGAACTCCGATAGAGCCCCTCAACAGGTTATTGATCATGCTCATGAGGAATACGCACTTTGCTCCGTACGAAATCCTCGCCAACAGCTTGGTACCTCTGGCGGTTCAGCGCGAAGGCGATGGATCTCATGACATTTCGCATCTCATTCGAGTATGGAAAAATGCGAAGTTAATCGCTTGTGAAGAAGGGGGCGATCTTGAGATCATCGTGGCAGCAACGCTCCTTCACGACTGTGTGTCGGCTGAGAAGAACTCACCCGAACGGAGTCAGAGTTCGCAACGCGCGGCGGAGAAAGCATCTGGCATCCTGCTCGATCTCCGTTGGAATCAGAGTCGCATCGAGGCAGTCGCACATGCGATCGAGGCGCATAGCTATTCGGCAGGGATAGTTCCGAAATCGCTCGAGGCCAAGATTTTGCAGGATGCCGACCGGCTTGATGCCATTGGCATGGTTGGTGTGGCACGTTGCTTCTATACGGCTGGTCGGTTGGGCCAGAAACTATACGATGTTGCGGACGTTCAGGCTCGTGGTCGTTCGTACGATGAATCAAAGTACACTATCGATCATTTTCAAACTAAGCTTCTTACGCTGGCGGTGGGCTTTCAGACTCAAGCCGGTAAAAATATTGCCAGATTTCGACATGATCGTCTTAAACGCTTTCTTGAGGAGTTTATCGAGGAGCTTTAGTTATCTGCCCGCTTTTTTCAATCTTCTTTGCAAAAATCCGCACAAAGGGTGGACGATGCGTATCTGCGTGTTCAGCATCGATGCGTTAGCAGGATGCGAATGGGGCGGCGACGTCGAAGTTGTCTCGGCATTGCAGGTAAACAATGCAGCATGACGGGAGGCGACCGGGCGCTTTTCCTCCTCTCCTAGTGTCAACTTGCCCCCCCTAAAACAGCGCCCTCTCAATCGGCCCTTCCAGCGTCTCCGCGAACGCAGTCGCCAGGTGATGCCGGTCGCGGAAGGCGAGTTTGCCGCCGATGACGACGTGGCAGGAATTCGGGCCGCAGAAGCGGTTGGTGAGGTCGACATAGAGCGTGTCGGGCACGCTTGCCACCACGGCGCGCTCGGCGGCGGCGGCGCCGTCATTGGCGGCGTCGGCCCTTGGCGTGTCGCAGCGCGACGGCGTCTCGCGCTGCCACAGCGCGCGGGCAACGCAAGTGTCGGCGAAGCTGTCGTTGATCGGCGTGTCGCGGATCACCGCCGTCTCGACGCCGGCCCGGCTGAAGGCCTGCAAGGTCGAGCGCAGGCCGGCCTGCCAGCGCGCGGTCTCGGCAGCGCGGCCGGCCGCGGACATCTCGCGGGTCAAATTGCCGATGGAGAATTCCGAGATCACCACCAGGCGCGGCTTGCTGCGGATGATGTCTGCTATCGCCTGTTCGCGCCAGGCGTCGCATTCGGTGTAGTCGCGCTTCAGCACGGTGTTGAAGGTGGAAAGCCGCGAGGCGCGGCACGACGATTTGAGATAGGTGACCACCTTGGTGTCGTTGCGCTTGGCCGCCTCGACCAGCGGCGTCGACCAGTGGTCGGCATGCGAATCGCCGAACAGCACGATGGTGTGGGCGGCGTCCGTCGCGCCGAACACGCAGGGCTTGGGCGTCACCGTGTGGAAGTCGAGCAGGCAATTCTTGTCGGTGGCGCGCGCGGTGGAGGGCTGTTCGGCAGCCTGTTCGATGCCGCGCTGCGCTTGGTCGATGTTGCGCGTGGCCAGATGCGCGTTGGCATAGGCCACCGCCACGCCCACGCCGGTCAGCGCCAAAGCGGGGATGAGAGCAATTCCAGGAAAAGTGCGGAGCGGTTTTCCCGGGAAAAGCGCGTAGCGCTTTCCCTCCGGAATTGCGTCAAGACTGGGCGCCCGGGCGCCCGCTGTCAGCCAGGCGCCGCGCCGCGCCGGATTCTCGATCAGGTGGTAGGTCAAGACGGACAGCGCCAGCGCCAGCAGGCCGCAGCCAAGGCGCTCCAGGCCGGTGAGATCCGGCACCAGCATCCGCGCATAGACGATGACCGGCCAGTGCCAGAGATAGAGCGAATAGGAGAGCGTGCCGATCCATTGCAGGGGCGCCAGTGACAGAGCGGCAGCCGGGCCAGGGGCGCGCCTGTGGGCCTGCTCGCCCGCGCCGCTGAGCAGCACCAGCACCGTGCCGGCAACCGGCAGCAGCGCGTACCAGCCGGGAAAGGGCAGGTCCTCGCTCAACAGGAGATAGGCCGTCGCGATCAGCGCCAGGCCGAACCACCCAAGTGCTGCGCGCAGCCAGGGGCGGTGCCAAAGAAGGGTCGCCGGCGCCAGCGTCGCCAGGCCGCCGGCGGCGAACTCCCAGGCGCGCAGCGGCGAGAAATAGAAGGCCCAGGCCGGCGATGCGCTGGTCAGCCACAGGCAGGCGGCGAAGGAGGCGAGGCCGGCAACGCCGATCACCGCGACGGTCGTTCGCCGGCCCGGCCGCAGCCAGGCGGCGAGCAGAAGCAGCGCCGGCCAGGCCAAGTAGAACTGCTCCTCCACCGACAGCGACCAGAAGTGGATGAAGGGATTGCTGGTGGCGTCGGTGGCGAAATAGTCGAATGACCAGCGCAGCAACCACAGATTGATGGCGTAGGCGGAGGCGAACATGGCGCCGCGCGAATAGAGCGCCTGTTCCTGCGGCGCCAGGATAAAATAGCCTGATGCAAGCGTGGCCAGGATGACGAACAGTGCTGCCGGCAGAAGCCGGCGCGCACGCCTGGCATAGAAGCGCCAGAGGTCGAGCCGGCCGGTGTCGCCGATCTCCTGCATGAGATGGGTGGTGATCAGCCAGCCGGAGATGACGAAGAAGATATCGACGCCGGCAAAACCGCCGGGCAGCGCGGTGAGGCCGAAATGATAGGCGACGACGCCGCCAACCGCGAGCGCGCGCAACCCCTGTATGTCCGGCCGGAACGATGCTGCCATGACGGCTCCTTCGTACAAGCCCGCCCGTCGCCAGCGGCGGCCGGCAGACTGATATTGCAATGCAACAAACCTTTCGCATCGCAACATGGCGAAAAAGGGAAGGCGACGGAAATGGGCCGGACAGCTGGCTGGCGACGAGAGATCGCTGGAAATCCAGGCGCTTGCGTGACGTTCCTGAAAACACTTTTTGGCCACGACTTGACAAGCGGTGGCTTCTGCTGCGACCTGCCGCTAGGCAATCCTGGGCATTGGGGGCATCCATGAAGAAGATCTACGAGAAACCGGTTCTGGAAAAGCGCGAGCGGCTGTCGAAGGTGGTCGCTGTCGCTGTATCGGGCCCGACCTGAGCCTCGTTACGACTGGAGCGCGAAGCACTGTTGATCTGGGGTATGGGGGAATCCATGAAGAAGACTTACGAAAAGCCGACGCTTACAAAGCGTGAAAAGCTGTCCAGCGTCGTCTCGTTTGTGGCTTCCGGTCCCCTCTGATCGAGCCTGGCGTTTTCGACGACGCCAGCGTCCATCGCGGCGCGGTGACGACCTGTGACCGAATCGTTGCCGCCGTCGCCGCGATCAGTTTTCTGCTGACGGGCTGAACAGATTCCGGATCCGCGCCGCATGAGGCGCCAGACCATGGGGACTTCAATGAAGAAGGTCTACGAAAAGCCGACACTCGACAAACGCGAAAAGCTGTCCGCTGTGACGGCTGTTCCATCGAGCTCCCAGCTCGGGTAACAAGCGCCCTTCGCGGTTCTGGTGGGGCGCCTCACGAGAGGCGTCCCTGCTGTCAAGCGCGGGTTGACAAGATCGTCCCGGGAGTGCCTTCTGGTGTGCTTATCGGGCCCATTGGGGACATCACATGAAAAAGACCTACGAAAAGCCGGTGCTTGTGAAGCGCGAGAAGCTTTCGACCGTCGTGGCCGCCGTGGTCTCAAAGAACGCATAACCCTGGCCGTGGATCTGGGCTAAACGCCTGAAGGTCCCGCAAGCAGAGATAGCAAACCCCCGCCGCCACGCTGAGGACGGCGGGGTCGGTTTCGGTGGCGTTGCGCCCTCTGGGTCGAGGTGGACGAAATACCGCCGGGCAGCCGCGCTTACTTGCTGCCGCCGTTCGCCTTCACGCTGCTGCAGAATTCCGGATGGCTGTTGGCCGCATTCGCGTTCTTGGCCTCGTCATCGCAGGCCGCCATGACCATTTTCTGGTCGTCCGGCGACAGCGCCTTCCAGGCCTTCACGAAGTCGTCACTGCCGACCATCTTCTTCATGCTGGAGTCCGTATAGAAGGGCTGCATCTTGGCCGGGTCGTCGAGCGCGGATGTGCCGGTGGTGCCGGCGGCGAGGGCCGAGCCAGCAACCATCGAAAGCGTCATGGCGCCAAAGCAGATCATCTTGATATTCATGGCATAATCCTCCTATTGCCTCATGGATCGTCGAAGCAACGATCCTGTCGAAAACGACAGATCTGGACGAAAGTTCCGGTTTTTTTGAGCGAAAATGGAGGACTCTGGCGAAATATATTCCCGGAACTGCTTGTCGCTCTTCGGCTTGCTGTGGCGGCGGTCACGATACGTTGCTTGGCGGCGTCGCGCTTCCGGTGGACCCGCTGTCAGCGGCGCTCTCGAACTGAGCCGCTTTCGACGCTGCCCCTTGGCTTTCTCGTCTACGACGTATACACGTTCCATATACGAATCGTATACGGAGGTCCAAATGGGCATCGTGAACATAGATGATGATTTGCACGATCAGGTGCGTAGAGCGAGCAAAGTATCGTTTCGTTCGATCAATGCGCAGGCCGCATATTGGATCAAGCTCGGCATGCTATGCGAGACCAATCCGACGCTCAGTTTCACTGAGATCATTGAGCGCGAGCTTAGTTCCGCGGGCTTTTCGGCTCTGCCACTGGCGGTGAGCGAAGCATGACCAAGCAGCCCCGGGAACTGGCGTTGCTGGCCGAATCAGGCCGGCTGCTGGCGTCCGTGTTCGGGCTGCTGGATCGAACCTCGCTCGCCGGTCTATCGACACTTCAGGTCAATGAGATGGTCGAGCAATTCATCGTCCGTGATCTCCAGGCCCGGCCGGCAAGCAAGGGCCAATATGGCTATGGTTTTGTGTTGAATTCCTCGGTGAACGATGTGGTCTGCCACGGTGTTCCATCGCAATCGAACGTGCTTCGGGACGGCGACATCGTCAATTTCGACATCACGCTCGAGAAGAACGGCTATATCGCGGATTCCAGCAAGACCTATCTCGTTGGTGAGGTGAATCCAGCCGCCAGGAGGCTGGTCCAGACCGCCTACGAAGCCATGTGGATGGGCATCCGGTCGGTTCGCCCGGGCGCGCGTCTCGGAGACATCGGCTGGGCGATCGAACGACATGCCAAGCGAAATGGTTATTCCGTGGTGCGTGAATATTGCGGTCACGGCATCGGCCGGGAGATGCATGAGGAACCGCAGGTTTTGCACTTCGGCAAGCCGGGAACTGGCCTCGCGCTGCGGGAGGGCATGGTTTTCACGATCGAGCCGATGCTCAATCGAGGCCGACGGAGTGTGAGAACCGAGGCTGATGGATGGACTGTGGTGACGAGAGATGGATCGCTTTCCGCACAGTTCGAGCACACCGTTGCCGTTACAGCTTGCGGCGTGTCGGTGCTGACGCTGCGGCCTGACGAACCAGGCTCAGGACCCAATTAGATTGGCTCTCGGCGGTGGCGGCGGCTGGTTGAGTCAACGGCAGCGCGAGCAGGCGTCGCTCGGGTGGTCTGATCTGGTTGAGCCCGGATATGGGCCACGATCGCCGCTGCCATTGGTTTTGGCACATTGAGCAAGGCTAGCGCTTCGGCAACCTGGCCGCTCCAGCCTTTCGGGGCCGCCGCCGGCTTGCCAAAATTGTCGGCGCCGGTCAGAAGTCCGCGTGCCGCGTGGAACCCCAGGGCGCGATAGGCCTCGAACTGCTCCTCGGTGAAGAACTGGTCGACGGTCGTTTCGTGGGGAAAGGTCGGATACCGCCTGAAGTAGTCGAGGATGTAGTCGTTCTCATCGCCGCTCAATGACGGTTTTACATAGATCAGGACACCAGTCTCGTCGTCGTCATACTTTATGATGCCGATGGCGGCGTGCGGGCCATGCCGGCCGGGCGGGCCGCCAGGGCCATAGGGCGCTGCTGGCGTGATACCGAGCGAATTGGACTGGATCGCTTGCCATCCCAGGTCGATTCTCGCGCCGAGATCGATGCGTGCCATGACCTCCAGATTGACCAGCGATGGAAAGGTCAGGGCCGGGTCAGCCTCGGCGTCGACCGCCAGGATCACCTTGCAGCGGCGGCGGAGCAACTCGTAGATGCCGAGGTTCTCGATGTGGCCGCCATCCGTCAGGTACACGTTGAGCTGTTTCTCATTCAGAAGCCCGGCCGTCTCCGCCGCGAAATACCATGTGCCGACATTCGCGATCCATCGGTTCAAGCCTTTCTTGAAGGCATTGATCCGGGCGGGATTGGCCAGCCAGTAGCCGAGGCGGATGTTCAGGAGCGAAAGGCTGAACGTCAGGATCTTGATGGTCTGCCGCCCCATGTTGGCGGACGCCGCCGCGCCGGATGTCGCCATTGCCGTTGCGAGGCTGAGGTCGGGCACCACGCGCTCGATATCTTTCGACCTGACATAGCCGGTCGACTGGCTGCCGACATGGAGCGGGCTGAAAATGAAATTGTCGGCGTTGCGCCCGCGCTTGTTGAGGTCCTTCGAGCCCTCGAGGTTTATGGCGGCGTTCGATAGAAGATAGGGCGAGAAGGCGGCACCCTCCTTCCAGCTTCCGGCTTTCTCGTCGAATGGCTTCAACGAGGAGAATTTCCAGGTGTCGACGGCTTCCGACGGCTTCTGGCCTATGGTCTTCCTCTGCATGAGAAAGGCGCGGCTGAGGCGGTCGCGATAGAGCCTGTGGAGAGAGTTCGAATTCGGCCCGATCAACAGGCAGACAGCCGAGAGAGCCAAGGCGACGCCCAGATATGTTACGCCGATCGGACCAAGTCGGGAGAGGGGCCATATCTGCCAATGCGCATACCAATCCGCTTGGCAATGCGTGATCGCTTTCAGCCAGCGCGGGGTTTCCACGCCGCACCACTCGTCGCCTTTCCGGATCGCCCAGTAACTCAGGTATATGTAGGCTATCCACAGCATGAACGGCACGATCACGGCGGCGAGGTACAGCACAAATCGGCTGCTGTTCTTCTTCATCGCCGCACTCCAGGTCACATCGCCAAGCGATGCCTCCGCAAGCGTGGCCAGTTTCTGCGCGACGGAAATGAGAACCGCCACCGTCGGCGCCAGCACTGTGGCGAGCGAGGGCAGAATGCTCGCGAACGCCGCAAGCAAATCCTGAAAGGGCTGCGCCAGGACGATGACTTCCCTGGCCGAGGTGATCTGTTTGTCGTTGGCGCTAGCAAGCATCCCGGAAAGCACCAGGGGCTGGATCTCGATGATGGCCGAGGCGAGCACCAAAGCAACCAGCGCGCCCAGGGCGCGGCCGAGAACTTCACGGCTCTCCAGTGTGTCCCTGCGAAACGCAAACGACGTGTAGAGCGCGCTGCCGAACATCAGCAATGCGGCCAGCACGGCAAGAACCATCGTATGCGCAAAGTGCTTCATGGTTGCGCCGAGCATCGACAATTTCGAGGCCGAAAAGCCGAAAATGCCGGGCGTCATCAGGTCGGATACGGTCGGATTGATCAGGATGGTCAGGGCCGCGAGCAGCAGCAAAGCCGGCAGAACGATCAGGGCATTGACCAGCAGGCCGCGCATCACCAGCGCGATGGTCACCAGATAGTCCGGGGCACCCGCCGGCGCCAGGAAATTGGAGAAGTCACGCAGATGCTGCGTTTCTGGCGTTTCCGCTTCATCGAGCCGGCTTTCGAACGGGAATGAGCGATTGTCCTGCATCATCCCGGCCACGACCGACGTGCCGATATAGCCGCCGCCCGACACGGTTGAGAGATAGTCGACGGCATCAAGCGGGCGCGGACTGCCCGCTGGCGACAGGGACGCCAGCGCCTGCAAGACACCGAGGCCGTACGAGGCCGAGCGCATGCCGCCACCCGACAGTGCTATCCCGGTAAGATTGCTGGTTTTTTCCGTCCGGACCGTGCCGCGCTGTGGGTCGGACCTTGTGTCGTCGAGCGCCGCGTCGCCGCGATCGACCACAAAATGGCGAGCGGCCTTGCTTGCGGCCTGCGACCTGCGTTCGGCCACCATGCCATTGCGTATGGCGTGGCGACGGAAATTGATAACGCTCAGTTCGCGACGAAAGACATCAACAAAATTCAGGAGCACGCTCGATCTCCGTTATTTGGGAACCGCACGTCGTCTGTATTGTAGGGAGATATCCTTGCGTCACTAAAGCGCGTACCGCCGGCCATGTCCATGGGGTGGGCGGGATGGCCGTATCTGGCTTGTCGAATTGGCGCCAGCGGCACGGCGCAGGAACTCCACGAACAATTTCAATACTGCCGCGAAGGCGGTAGCGAATGCAGCTTGGAGGCAACGCCTGGCGCACGCGAACACAACCGCTTGCGTCGAATGTCGGAATTGGGCGCCAGCTCAGCGCATTTCATGGCCACTCCCTCACTACGACCGGTGTAAATTATCGGTCAGGTCAGTCAGTTGGCTCAAGGAGAATTTGCATGCGTGGTCATTGCTTATGTGGCGCCATTGCCTTTGAAGTCGATGGCCCGGCACAGGCCTGCGTGAGCTGTCATTGTGAAAGTTGTCGGCGGCAATGTTCTGCGCCGATGACCACCTACATTGGCGTCCTGGACAGCCAATGGCGATGGCTGGGCAAGCCACCGAAGGTATTCAACTCTTCTCCCGGTGTGGAAAGAACATTTTGCGATAAATGCGGCTCGCCGCTGTCCTTCCGCTCAAAGAACATGTCCGGTGTCATGCATTTCTTTGCCGCAGCGATGGAGGAGCCGGAGAAATTTGCACCCACGCTGCATGTCGCTTTTGAAGAGAAGCTCCCTTGGTTGAAACTCGCCGACGGCCTGCCGACACGGTTTGGGCCTGACTATACGAAAGACCAGGCTTCGCGCTCATAAACCGTCGCGAGAGTCGCACGGCAGCGAGTTTTGCGAAAGCCATGCCGGCTGAAGCGTGGCGTTCGTGGCGGGTTGCGATGTGGCGGAACTGAACACCTAGAGCCTGTTCCATCCCGATGGAATCGGGATGGGGCTCTATCTCTTTGTTTGA